>JBDKKX010000477.1:0-4529 GCA_039795795.1 Bacteroidota bacterium
ATTGTATCCCATTTTATCAAACTGAAAACGATTATTATTGATTCAAATCATTGATAATCAATTCAATATAAGCCGTCAAAAGACGAATACCATAAGCTGTCGCGCTTTGTTGTGCAGACAATTCAGTAGTTGCAAACGCCATACCTGCAATATCCAAATGCGCCCAACTCGGATGTTTATCCGTAAAAACCTCCAAAAACTTGGCAGCACTAATCGCACCTGCCATCGGTTTGCCACTAAAATTAGTCAAATCCGCCACATCCGATTTCAAATCCTCACTATACGCCTCCCAAATCGGCAATCGCCACACCCTTTCCCCAGTTGCCTCACCCACTTTTGCAAGTTGTGCAGCTAAATTATCATCATTAGAAAACAGCCCCGCACATTGATACCCAAAAGTGCCAATCACCGAACCTGTCAACGTCGCTAAGTCAATCATCGTATCTGGATTATAATTTTTAACCATATACGCCAAACCATCCGCCAAAATAATCCGTCCTTCCGCGTCGGTATCAATCACTTCAATCGTTTTTCCAAGATACGAACCCACGACATCGCCCGGTTTCGTCCCCTTTCCATCGACCATATTTTCGGTACTCGGCACAATCCCGATGAGGTGAACGTCCAATTGCAACCGCGCCGCCAACTCTATCGTCCCAAAAACAGCCGCCGCACCACCCATGTCCGACTTCATTTTGTGCATATTATTGGCAGGTTTAATGCTTATACCGCCTGTATCAAAAGTCACGCCTTTACCAACCAAACCAATTTTAGCCAACTTTTTATTGGTTTTACCCTTCGGTTTGTACTCCAAAATGATGAAACGCGGCTCTTCAGCACTCCCTCGATTCACCGAAAGTAGCGCGTGAAGCCCCATTTGTTCACATTTTTTCTTATCGAAAATCGTAGCAGTATAACCAAATTGTTTACTGGACTCCATCGCCCATTCCGCCAAAAAACGCGGCGGTTTAAAATTAGCAGGCGCGTTGACCAAATCCATCAACCGCGTTTGCGTCCATCCCGTTTCCAGCCCTTTTTGCGCAACGAATTGTAAATCAGCCTTTTCGCTACAAATCGTCAAAGAAGCATCCTTGTTTTTGAACGGATGAATGCCATTACCGTCCGTTTTGTGAAAACCCACTTGATACGTCCCAACCCACAAACCATTGATAGCCGCCGTTAAAAAAAGATTAGGCAAATCGCCGACCGTCGAAGTACGCCAATCCAATGCAATTTGATGCGTCAACCGCAGTTTTTGCGTGAAAGCAAAATGCCGAAAAGTAGCCAAAACCTCCCCCGAAGACGGATTTGCACCCAATCCAACTAAAAAAACTTTACGTTCCTGCCCTGATTCGGGATACAAAAGGAGGCATTCCTTCGCCTCTGCTTTAAAATCTTTTTTTAAAACAATGGGATTTTGTTTGAAATCGGATGCCAAACGGTCTAAAAGGACTTCAGACGCAGCATTTTTAAGCATCGGCACGATAACCAAAAGGCAATCGTCCAGATGAGGAGCAAAGGTTATTTTCATTTTCTCGTTTCTTTTCCAAAATGATTTATTTTGGAAGCTGTTAATTATAAAGGATTTAAATAATTTATTTTTTATAATACGGTTTTATAAAGGCAAAAAAAAAGCCATAAAACGTTTACGAGGGCAAATGTAAGGATATTACTCACTTTCCCATCCGAAAACGCCTTACAGCCATTTAAAAAAATGGTGTATATTAAACTAAAATTAAAGGTAATCTCGTTACAAAATCAAAATAGCCATTCTATTGCTTTTATAAATTCGCGTCCCCAACGCGCTTCCGTATGTTGCCCTTTGGGGTCTATGGATAAATTAATTTCAAATCTTTTATGTTGCGCATCGTGCGATTCCAATTGCCTTTTGACGCGCCGCGCATTCGGCACCATACTCGCGCCTTCCTGCCCGCCCGCATACATATATATATGTGTGGGATGCACCTCCTCAAAAGGAGAAAAATCTACTTTCGCCCCGCCCAATACCCAAAGCGAAGGCGAAAAAACCAGCAATCGCCCAAAAATACTGGGATATTTCAAACCCGCATAAAGCGAAATCAAGCCCCCCAAAGAAGCACCGCCAATGCCCGTAAAAGCACTTTCAGGCTTGGTTCTGAACACTTTATCAATATATGGTTTTAATACTTCGATTAAAAAAAGCATATATTTTTTACCTTGTTCATCCGTCGGGATGTATTCATGCAGGCGGTCTGCCCCAGCATGGTCAATGGTTACAAGAATCAAATCCCCTTTGCCCTGTTCTGCCAACAACGCCATTTTTTGATCCACTGCCCAATTGCCATACGGCGAACGCGGATCCATCAAATTTTGCCCATCGTTCAAATACAAAACAGGATAGCGTTTATCACTTTTTTGGTGATAATTGTATGGCAACAAAATGCTCACCCGTCGATACCGCCCCAAATGAGGCATGAAAAACGATTCTGAAACAATTTGTTTTTTAGGTAAAAATTTAGGGGCAAAAGTTAACCCATAATTCATCCAACGCGGCACTGTATCTTGTACAACGGACGCGTCATAAGGAAATGCCAACCCTCGATTCGGAACCATTTCTCCAAAATCATCTAACTCTTGATGCTCCCAATCGCCTCTAATATATTTATATTCAAGCGGTTGTGGCAACGTTACAGTATTCGGAAAACAAAATACGAAACGACCTGTACTTATTTTACGCATTTTAAAACGATTATCCTCCGTTTTCCAATTGTTAAAATTGCCTGCGATAAATATAGGACGCAATTCTGAATCCAAATCTGATGGCGTTCTTAGTTCCAAAGTAAGTGATTGAGTGGGTTCGTACTCTTTTTGAGGCGGCTGCTGTTGCTGTGTAGTGCCCATCTTTTCTCCGTCGCGCTTGTTTTTAGACAGTTGTTCAAGTTTGTCCGATTTTGAATCAATTACCCACTAATTCAAGCCCAAATGTATCATTTATATGGGATACTTACAACTTTTTTTGAAAAAAAATATGAAAAATATAACCTGTCACTTACATATATTTTACATTATTTGCGTAATAAGGCATTTTTACAATCATTATACAATTAATATAAAATTTATATAATTTAGTGATGATGAATATTATAATAAGAATGTACTTTTTGTTCGCAATCTTTCATCCGATAAAACCGATTAAAGGCAGCCCATGAAACGCCTTTTTCAAAGATTTGAGCAATCGTTTGATACCCTGATTTGCCCGTCAAACGAAATAAATGTAGCCATAAACAAACGAATAAGCCTTGATATTCCACATTTCCAAAGGACAGCACCTTCAAACTGTACCGCCACGAGTGTCCAAAACGATATAAATGCAGGTTTTTAAACAAACTTTTTTCCAAAATCGGCAATTTTTCAGCAAAAATAGGTTGATGTCCGACGATTTTAAGGTATTCGTGCAAGCCAATGATGGAAAATAAAAAACCATTTAAAACAAAATTAGGATGCGTCAAGGATGGATATTCTTCAATCCATTCCTCGCCCGTTGGTGTTTGGGTGTAAGTGCCGCCTGCGGACACGGCTTTGAACATCGCATTTAAAATTTTTTCCGCTTGATGGGCATAAATGGGGTCGTGCGTCAAGGCGTAGGCGCGCAAAAAAAGAGAACCGATAATGCCTTGCGTAATCCCTGCATACCAAGGCGCGTGTATATTTAAATCCAGAATTCCTTTTTTATAAAAAAAATAAATATTTGTATCGTCTTGATTGCCAATTTTTTGTAAATGATGGACTTGAATCCAAAAGGCTTTTAAAGCTGCTGGATTTTGATTCCAAACAAAATCGTTGTAACAAACCAACCCATAATGTGCCGCAATCAATGGGCTATAATCCTGTTGGAGGTCATTTCGACATTGCGCGACTCCTGCTGCATCAAAAAAAAGATGCTGTTGATATATATCTTTATTTTTAAAATAAGCATAACTAATATAAGTAGTATCCCAATCTATTGGCATACAAGGGGTTTCAGACAATTGCGCAAATAAAGTATATTGTTTTTTTTGATAAAATTGCAATAGCCCACCTTTGTCTAATCCATGCCGTAAAACAGCTTGCCCTTTGAGCAAAATCGTATTCGCATAATATAATAAATCTTTTTGAATCATGTAAATAAATTAAAATATACAATATTTTGCAATAAATGTCACCACATACGCCAAAGGCACTAACATAAAAAGGGCTAAAACAGTCCCCAAAAAACGGCTGAACAATACAAAAACCATATATTTGCGGTAATAAACCTCTGTTTGTTCTCCTGCAAGGACTTTGTCCGTCAAAATCGCCACATCTGGGTCTGCAAAAATGACATATACAATAATCGACAAACCACTAATAAAGCCACTTAACGAAATCGCCGTTGCGCGAATCTCAGGATTCAAATAACCCGCAAGCAAACACGACAAAATACTAACCGTTACAAATGAATTATTTAAAACATGTAAAGCCATGATTTTCACTGGTATATCTTGATATTGAGTCAACAAAGACCAATTTTT
>JBDKKX010000478.1:0-4515 GCA_039795795.1 Bacteroidota bacterium
TTTAGGATTTTTTAGGATTAAAATCCTAAAAAATCCTAAAAATCAATCCCATTTAATCCCAAAAAAATCCCATTTAATCCTAATTCCTTCCCCTCCTTCATTCCTAATTCAAAAAACATCAAAAAGGTTACAAAATACATCAAATTCCTTGTTGGAAACATCAAAAAAGTTATTCAAAACATCAAAAAGGTTATAAAAAACATTAAATGCCTTATTCAAAACATCCTCAACCTTGTTAAAAACAACCTTCGGGAACCAAAACACAAGCATCTTCATTTCAGAAAAGAACGTTGGTTTGGAAAATAGGTTTTAACTTTGCCGAGTTTAATCATTCCGAAACCTTTCATAATGACTTATCACAATATCCGAGAAGAAGAATTAAAAAACAAAGTTGCTAAAGATTTTTTGGAGATTAAATGTTCCGTACGGGACAAAAAAGGGGTAGAGCGAATGGGAACACGGAGGGCGCGGCTTTTTACAGATTTGCACGGATTTTTTTTGGAATTGATGCTGAATTGTAAACCTAAATTCAAAAAAAATCTGTGTAAATTTGTAAAAGCCGCGCCATTCGCTCTACCCCTTTTTTGTCCTATACGAGGATTTATTATAGAAAAAGTATTTTTATTTTATTTTTCAATAAAATATCCAAGGATTCCTTCTTTTTTGCAAAACCGAGTATAAAACCACCACCACCCGCGCCACACAATTTCAATTTAAAATCATTTTGATTTAAACTATCTTGCCATAACGATTTAAAATCATTTGGAATCATATCCGGTAAATATTGCAATTGCAATGCACTCAATTGATGTAAGTTATCAAAAAAAGAAAGTGTATTTTGACTCAAAAAATCATTCAACGTTTGATTCATCACAGGAACAATTTGTTCTAAAATTGCTGAATGGAAAGCAGGGTTTTTGCATTTTTCTAAAAAAAGTTGTACCAATGGTTCTGTTTTACGAGGTTGTTTGGTATCAATTAAAAATATTTTCAAATCTGTATTATGGGTTAAATCAATGATTTGCAACGTTTTGTCTTCATTTATCAAAACAGGGCGTTTCAAATACGAGATGAGTGGGTCGAATCCAGAACTATTTCCATGATAATAATTTTCCATTTGTGCAAAAATACGTTTCAATTCAGCAATATCGTTGGTTTTAAAAAGACCGAAACGCTCGTACACCGCCGCGCAAACTGCCCCCGAACTGCCCGCACCATATCCGCGCGGAATGTTAGAATCGAAGTACAGACCTCTTGATAAATGGCTTAAAAAACCATCTGTATTCAAAAAAGTGTCACTATTTTCCACTTTTTCTTTCAAATATTCACCCAATTGAATCAAATCATGTTGAAAATAAGGATTGGCAACATATTTCCAACTGCCGCGAAACAAGGATAACGGTACTGCTAAAGCGCGGGACCCTTTCAAAACCGCATACTCACCAAATAACAATAATTTTGCAGGATGAAACATATTTTTCAAAATAAAACGCCGCAAATCGTAGAACTTGCGACGTTTTTCAATATTTAAGAAATTGATTTTCAAAACATTACGCCTAAACGAATGGTCAAACTATTGATAACACTGGAAGACGTTTCCGCCGTAGCAGATTGAATATTGCCACCCGATTTGATAATTTTGCTGTCGCCGTCCGCAGTCATATCAATAAAACCACGATTGTAATACAGCCCTCCAACGATGACCGTATTTTGACTAATCGTGTATTCCACACCGCCGCCAAAACCCCATGAAAAATTCATCGCAGAAACGGCTTCTTTAATGTTAATTTTTTCTTGGTCAAATTTGCCACTGCCCACAATCGAACCGCGTGCTTGCGTGCGAATGCCCAAAGTCAAAAGCGGCTCCATAAAGTAGCGCATGTAACCAAATTCCTGCGTCCGCATCCGTAAGCCGATTGGAATTTCTAAAAATTGAAGGTTGTATTTCAACAACGTGCCTGCTGCAAAACTGTCCTTAGCTGTCGGCACAGGATTGAAATCGCCGTAAGAATTAGTCCAAAAAGTGCCTGCATAATCATGTTTCAAGCCACCACCCGTGTTGAAATGGAAACCTAAACCAGTGGTCACAGCGTAATTATCGGCAAAACGCTTTTCCGCCAATACGCCAAGTTTCAAGCCCAGCGGCGTACCAACACTTTGGACATACTTGCTGTCACTACTCATCCAACTAAATGTTGGACTCAATTGAAAACCAAAATGCCAATCTTGATTGAATGAACTGGCAGCAACAGGTTTGAAAGTCGGTGTATTGCTTTCCAAAGCCAAGGATTGCGCAGCCAAAAAAGATTGTCCTTGAGCGGAACTGAATGTTAGAACGGTGCAAAATGCAACAAAAATTTTCTTCATGTCTAAGTAAATAAGATTTTGCTTGCAGTAACGAAGTGAACTACCACTACCCTAAAGGGAATAGCGGCTTCAAGACTCAAACGCCTCAGCTACTGCCAACGGCTAATCTTGATTTTTGTTTCGCGTCCGAGTCCGTCCCTGACACAGACGTGCAGGTTAGACATCCTCGCGGTAGCTTCTGCGTTGCAAAGGTAATCCTTTTTTGAATTCTACCTTAAAAGGTAGCGGTTTTTACCGATTTTTTTTGATAAAAGTGCATCTCGGTATTTTTTATATACAAAGCTTCTGCAAAGTTCGGTAATTTTGATGAAATTTGCGCGTTTAAACCATATTTTATTTCAAGCCTAAAACCAACATGTCTAAAAATAAGAAGAAAAATGTCCTTCAACCGACGGTCGCGCCGACAGAAGCAGCGTATGAACCTTTGTCAATTGCTCCGAATACGTCGTTTTGGACGAAACCTAAATTACACGCATGGATTATTTTCATCATTGCTTTTGGCTTGTATGCCAATACATTGACCCATGATTATGCCCAAGATGATGCGATTGTTATCACGGAAAATATGTTTACGAACCAAGGTATTTCGGGTTGGAGTGGTCTGTTGAAATATGACACCTTTTATGGTTTTTTTAAAGAAGCGGGAAAGGCTAATTTAGTCGCGGGAGGGCGTTATCGTCCGTTTACGTTGATGATGTTCGCGCTGGAATATCAGTTTTTTGGCAAAAATCCGCTTTTTGGGCATTTGTTCAACCTGATTTGGTACGCCTTGACTTGCGTTGTTTTATACTTTTTGTTGCTAAAACTGTTGAGTTATAAAGATAAAACGGATTTAATTCAAGCAGGCATGTTCGCTTTTATTACGACTTTGATTTTTACAGCGCACCCGATTCATACCGAAGTGGTGGCGAATATCAAGGGACGGGATGAAATTATCACTTTATTGGGCAGTTTGAGCGCGGTTTGGTTTTCGATTCGGTTTTTAGAAAAAGAAAATATGGGTGATGGCGTTCTTAGCGGTATTTTATTTTTCATTGCATTGATGTCGAAGGAAAATGCTATCACTTTTTTGATGATAGTCCCAATGATGTATTATTTCTTTTTGAAAATCAATCTTTTAAAAAGGATTGCGCCGATGATACCGTTTGGGATAGCAACCATTGCTTTTTTGGGATTGCGCAGTAGTGCAATCGGCAATCAATTCGGCGGCGAACAATTGGAATTATTAAACAATCCATTTCTAAAATTTGAAAATGGACAGTATGTCCCCTTTGATTGGATGGACAAAATAGCTACAATTGTTTATACTTTGGGCAAATATATTGTTTTGTTGTGCTTTCCGCACCCGTTGACGCATGATTACTATCCAAAATATATTGATAGAATGACTTTGGGAAATCCATTTGTCTTGCTTAGTTTTTTCACCTATATCGGCTTGGTGGTTTGGGGCGCGAAACGTTTTTTTCAAGGCAAAATCGAAGGTTTTGGCATTTTGTTTTATCTGATTACGCTTTTCATTGTTTCAAATATTGTTTTTCCTGTTGGGACGAATATGGCAGAACGATTTGTTTTCATGCCGAGTATTGGTTTTTGTTTGGTTATCAGCGTTTTATTAACAACGGTTTTGAAAAAACAACCAACATTTATTTTGCCTGTGACGATTTTGATTACAATATTATTTGGAATTAAAACTTTTATAAGAAATTTTGATTGGAAAGATGATTATACGTTGTTTACAACAGACGTGAAAGTTTCTGAAAATAGCGCAAAAGTACAATGTTCCGCAGGCGGTCAAACGATTGAACGGGCGGTGAAAGAAAATCCTAAAAATCCCGACCCTTTTGCTTTACAAACAGCGATTCTACATTTAAAAAAGTCTATTGAGATTCATCCTTTGAATAAAAATGCTTATTTATTGCTCGGAAATGCTTATTTTTACTTGAAAGATTTCGATAAATCGGTGGAAACGTATCAAAAAACCTTGCAAATCGCGCCAGGATATAAAGATGCACAAAATAATTTATTGAAAACGTATCGAGAAGCAGGACAATATTTTGGTCAAGTGCAGCAAGATGGTAAAAAATGTGTTGAATTTTTAGAAAAAGCGTTGGTTTTGCAGCCTAATGATTTTGAAACCATTCGTTTATT
>JBDKKX010000479.1:0-4511 GCA_039795795.1 Bacteroidota bacterium
AAAAAAAGTAGCAGACTTTTTTAGTGAGGAAGCTGTTTTGGAAATACAAGTAACAGAAAGTACCATTGAAACAGTAGAAAAATCGGCTAAAATCGGGCATGAAATGGCAGAAACACAAGCACGAATAATGGCTTTAGTTGATGCACCTGCTAATTTTAAATATCCTCAAAAAATTGCTGAATTCGCTATTGAATCGGGTGAAAAATATGGCTTTGATGTAAAGGTTTTTGATGAAAAACAATGTCTTGAACTCGGACTTCATGCACTTTTGGCTGTTGGAAGGGGAAGTACCGAAAATCCAGCGAGATTTATTGTGATGGAATACAATGCTTCTCAAGAAAATGTTAAAAAAATAGGATTGGTTGGCAAAGGTGTAACTTTTGATACTGGAGGAATTTCAATCAAAGGTTCGGCGAGCATGAGTTATATGAAATCAGATATGGGTGGTGCAGGAGCAGTTTTAGGAACATTGGAAATGGTAGCCAAACTAAAACTTCCTGTACATTTAATTGGGGTTATTCCGTGTACTGAAAACTGTGTTGATGGCAATGCCTTAAAGCCCAGTGAAGTTATTTCGTCGTATTCGGGCAAAACAATTGAAGTGATTGATACTGATGCCGAAGGGCGTTTGGTTTTGGCTGATGGACTTTCATATATCAAGAAAAATTTTGAACCAGATGTAATCATTGATTTGGCAACACTTACAGGAAATTGTATTTCGGCTTTGGGTTATGTTGCCGCAGGATTACTTTCAAATAACGATATTTTAGCTAATAAACTCTTGGAAATCAGTCAATTAACTGGGGAAAAACTTTGGCGTTTACCACTTTGGGATGATTACAAAGATATGATGAATTCTGACATTGCAGATATTAAAAATCTTTCTTCAGCTCCATTGGCAGGAGCAATTACGGCCGCCAAATTTTTAGAAGTTTTTATTGATGGACATACAAATTGGGCTCATTTGGATATTGCTGGATTAGCTTTTGGCGATTCTGAATTTGCTAAAATGAAGTCAGGAACTGCTTATGGAGTCAATTTATTGACTACTTGGTTAAGAGAAATAAATTAAACTGTTTAACTCAAAACTTCTCGTAAAACTTGTAATGATTTTATTTCTCCAAACTCTTCAACATGGAGTTGGTAGAATATGATTATTACTTCAAGCAAGTGATTTCTTACGCCTCTATTCATTAAAAGAGGTGTTTGATAATCTGCTAAAATGAGCTGATTCATTAATTTTTGATAATCATTGTCGAAAGGAATCGTTATGTTGAATTCCTTAAATTGAGTAACAATTTCGGCGGCATCTTGGGGGGAAAAACCTAAGAAAAAAGCGTATTTGAGTAAAAAAATGAGATGAAAATTTTCAAAATGTTCTTCAGTTTCATCTAAAAAAATAAGAGAATGATAAAGAAAATCGAATAAAACTTCATTTTCGGTATGTTCTTTCAATGTTTTGTTCAAAACTTCATCCAAAAACATTGCGATACTTGATTTATGAATTTCATAAGGCAATGTCCGAAATGGAAATCCAGCTTTTATTTCAGAAATTCGATGAAGGTCTTTTTTTTCGTCGTGATAAATGACTAAATCTAGAAGTGAAAGTGGCTGAAAAAGGGCAATTTTGTTTTTTCCTTTGCTACTTCTTACACCATTTTCGATAAAAGATTGAATACCGAATTTTTCGGTGTAAACCTTAACGATGATAGACGTTTCTCGATAACGAATATAATTAATGACTATTCCCCGAGTTTTGTGTAGCATGATAAAGTAGAAAAAGAAAAATTGCTATCCATAGAATATCAATAAAATGCCAATAAATACTTATTAGCTTGATTTTCAATTGGTTAGGAGGATTAACACTATATACGTAAGAATCGACATATTCCATCCGCTGGAAAGCATCTGTATTAGCAGAAGCCAATGCGATAAGTCCGCCAAGTGTATGAAAAATATGCAATCCAGACAAAATGTAGATAAACATTCCACCTGTATTATTTCTCATTGTGATGCCCGAAGAAAGCAATGTTTTCCAACCAAAACCTTGTAAAACAATGAAAAATAATCCTGCAATTAGCGTCAAAGAAATATTAAGTCGATAACTGCGGAAACGTTCTTCTCGAAATGCTTTGTTGGCCCAGTGTAAAGTGGCACTACTCGCCAAAATTACCCATGTACTTGCCCAAAAAACTGCAGGGATTTTGAGTGGAATATCTTGGTTTCTATGTTCTTTCGTAATAAAAACAAGAATTAGGAATAAAAAGAGCAAAGCACTACCAACCATGGCTAAATATAGCATGAATGTAAATGGTTCACGGCGTTTGGTTAATCTATTCATACCCCCTTGCCCCTAAAGGGGAATTTTAATTTTGCAATAATTTTTCTTTGGTATAATATTTTTAATTTTTCAAGACTCCTTGCCATACAGCAAAATTTGGAAAATGAGTCTTTATGTCAATTTTTAGAGATTCCGACTCATTATCGAAAATGCCATAAACGGTCGAACCCGAACCTGTCATTGAGGCGTAAATTGCTCCTGATTGATAAAGAGATTCTTTAATGTCTGCAATGGTTGGATATGATATTAACAGTTTTTTTTCAAAATCGTTTTTAATTATTTTTTTCCATGAAACAATTGGTTGCATTAAAGCCTCTTTCAGTGAAATTTCTGGTTTTTTGGGTGAAACTCCTGCATAAGCCTCAGCAGTTGAAATATGAATATCTGGATTAACCAACACTACATATTTACCTTTCAAATCTAACGAAAAATCCTCAAATTGGTCGCCTTTATCATAGCAAAAAACAGGTCTATTTTCGATAAAAAATGCACAGTCCGACCCTAATTGTCGAGCAAAATCTTTTAACTCATCATTTGAAAGGTTCAAATCATAAACTTCATTGAGCATTGTGAGCGTAAAAGCTCCATCTGCCGAACCGCCACCCAAGCCTGCACCCATTGGAATAACTTTGTGAAGGTGAATTATTGGTGGTAAAGTAATGCGAGATTTGAGCAAATTCCACGCTTTTAGACATAAATTGGAACTTTCGTTTCCAGGAATTGTCAAACCTGAACTTTGAAAAGTAGCTTCTTTGGCACTTGAATCTTGCGAAGGAATTATCTCTAATATGTCGCACCATTCAACTGGATAAAACACAGATTCGATATTATGAAAACCATCCGTTCGTTTTTCGATGATGTTTAAGCCGATATTTATTTTTGCGTTGGGAAATGTAAGCATTTTCAGGATTTTTCAAAATTCAAATTTAATCAACCGTTCAGTAAATACATAGTAAAACAATCTTAGTTTATGTTTTCAGAGAGCCAATCGCTCATTAATTGTAGAGCTTCAGGAGCGAAATCTTCTTTTATTGTTGGATATTCTTGCGGCAAACCTGTAACCGAATGTTGGAAAAGATGATTTAGTCCTTCTAGTTTAACGATTTTGTAGTGCTTGTTCTTTGCTTTTTTTAAACCTTCTTCTATTCCCGCCAAATTTTCTTCTGGAAAAACTTGGTGGTCTTTTTCTCCGTTTATTACCAAAACTGGACATTTTGTTTTAAATAATGCTGTTTTTGGGTCATATCGAATAAAAAAACGTCCCCAATCAATGGCAATATTTTTGAATGTATAATAAATATTGGCCAGGTTTCCTGCATATTTAGTATCTTCGGTAGTGAGGCTATCTCGCCAGTTTTTGGTAAGCCTTTCCAAATCAACCAATGCTTCAGATTGAGAGTTTGCTTGTTTGTAAGCCTTTAAAACATTGGCAACGTATTGAGCATATTTTTGCTTAAAATTAACTGGTATATTTGGTAAAGCGTCAATTTGATAGGTCAATTGTTTCTGCAAGACAACTTCGCCCGAAACACCAGTTCCTGCCAATAAAACGATATAAGCTACGTCTTTTGAGTGTGCTGCAACCATTGGTGCAATCATTCCTCCTTCGCTGTGGCCAATTAAGCCAATCTTTTTAGGGTTTATTTCCGTACGAGTTTTCAAGAAATTGATACCAGATTCTACATCTTTGGCAAAATTTTCACTCGTTATTGCTTTTGGATTTTTACCAATTGTTGTTTTTCCTGCTCCTCTATCATCGACCCGAAGTACCGCAAAACCTCTTGCTGAAAGATATTCTGCAATAATTTTGAATGGCTTATGCCCAAAAATAGTTTCGTCTCGGTCTTGTGTTCCCGAACCAGTAATCAGGATTACAGCAGGAAATTTTGAGCCACTTTCGGGCATTGTGAGTGTGCCAAAAATATGAACAGAATCGGCTATATTCCAGTAATTTACTTCTTCTGATTTAAAAGAGGTTTGGGCAAAAGTTACTTGAATAACAAAAATTGAAAGGATAATTATGTATTTCATGAAGTGTTTTACGGTTTGTGGGTCAATATTAATTAAAACTTACAGAAATAAAAAAGGAGCTTTACCAGAATAAAGCTCCAATCATTATAAAAAATAAATTTTGCTTAAAAATTATCGCTCCATTGATATGCTTCAATAA
>JBDKKX010000480.1:0-4509 GCA_039795795.1 Bacteroidota bacterium
AGACGAAGGATGCAAAAAACGAAAAAGGTTGCATTAAAATACCTGCGAATTTTGGATACATTGGGATACGAATGGATGTACGGATTTTACGGATTTCACCGATTCGTACGGATTTTTAGAACTCAACTGCTTGGTTTTAGGCAAAAAAATAAAAAAAATCCGTACGAATCGGTGAAATCCGTAAAATCCGTACATCCATTCGTATCCCAATGTATCCAAAAGTGTAACCTAAAAATAATATATCATCATTCGTGATATATTATTATTTTCGCTAAACGCGTTCAATAATGACGGCATAACCTTGTCCAACCCCAATACACATCGTCACCAACGCATATTTTTTTTGCTGCACTTGTAATTCAATAGCCGCCGTATTCAAAATGCGCGTCCCAGACATGCCAAGTGGATGCCCCAATGCAATCGCACCTCCATTGGGATTCACCCGAATATCATCATCCGCTAATCCCCACGAGCGCGTACAAGCCAGACTTTGAGCCGCAAAAGCCTCGTTTAATTCGATAATATCCATATCTTGTATGGTTAAACCCGCTTTTTGCAATGCTTTATTGCTCGCAGGAACGGGACCAATGCCCATTATCCGAGGCTCCACCCCCGCAACGCCTGCCGCAACAATCCGTGCCAACGGTTTTAAACCAAATTGTTTCACGCCTTGTTCCGAAGCCAACAAAACCGCCGCCGCACCATCATTCAAACCCGAAGCATTGCCTGCGGTCACGGTTCCGTTCGTTTTGAACGCACTTTTTAATTTTGACAAACCTTCCAAATTGGTTTTCGGTTTGATAAACTCATCATTTGCAAAAAGCATCGGGTCTCCTTTGCGTTGCGGAATCGAAACAGGCGCAATTTCTCGCGCAAAACGCCCTTTTTGTTGCGCAATCGCCGCTTTTTGTTGCGACCAAAACGCAAATTGGTCTTGGTCAGCGCGATTGATATGATATTTTTCTGCAACATTTTCGGCAGTTTCGCCCATCGCATCCGTTCCGTGCATGGCTTTCAACATCGGATTGATGAACCGCCAACCAAAACTACTGTCGAACAATTGCATGTCGCGACCAAATGGCGTACTCGTTTTCGACATCACCCAAGGCGCACGCGTCATATTTTCCACACCGCCCGCTATCATAATCTCAGCATCGCCCGTTTGAATCGTTCGAGCTGCCGCCATCGTCGCCGATAAACCCGATGCACAAAGCCGATTCACCGTTTCGCCCGCCACCGTCACTGGCAAACCCGCCAATAAACCCGACATCCGAGCTACATTTCGGTTGTCTTCGCCGCCTTGATTCGCGCAACCTACGATAATATCGGTAATCGCCGCAGGGTCAAGAGACGGATTGTTTTGAACCAGCGTCCGAATGACGTGCGCCAACATATCATCGGGACGGACAGGCGATAACGCACCGCCAAAATTACCAATCGGTGTCCGAACCCCTTCTATCAAATAAACATTTTGCATGATTTGCTTTATTTGGTTGACAACAAGTGCATGAAGCCCAAAATAAATAGAAAAATCGTAGAGACGCGATTCATCGCGTCTTGCCCATTTGAAAACTTGCCCATTTGAAAACTTGCCCATTTGAAAACTTGCCCATTTGAAAACTTGCCCATTTGAAAACTTGCCCATTTGAAAACTTGCCCATTTGAAAACTTGCCCATTTGAAAACCTTTTTTGTAAAAGTAAAAGGCGGAATGGAATCGAAATGGGCAAGACGCGATGAATCGCGTCTCTACGATTTTTCTATTTATTTTGGGCTTCATGCACTAGTTATTTAAATTTTATTTTTAAATTATTTTAATCGTTCTATAAATTTCGCTTTGGTTTTAGCGCGCACTTCTTCCAACGTCACATTTGGCATTAACTCAATGAGTGTCAAATGGTTATCTTGGTAATTGAACACTGCTAAATCCGTGATGACCAAATCTACAACCCCACTCGCGGTCAAAGGCAACGTACATTTAGGCACTACTTTCGAGGTGCCATCGGGGTCTGCGTGCGTCAAAGTGACAATCAACCGTTTCGCGCCCGAAGCCAAATCCATCGCGCCGCCCACTCCTAACAATGGTTTTCCTGGAACCGCCCAATTCGCTAAATTGCCTTTTTCATCGACTTCCAAACCGCCCATAATTGCCGCATCGACATGACCGCCCCGAATCATGGCAAAACTGTCCGCGCTATCGAAATAACTGCTTCCTAACAATGCAGTTACAGGGATTTTACCTGCATTCACAGGATAATCCATCGCGCCACCGCCATCTGTCGGCGCGGGACCGACTCCTAACATGCCATTTTCCGTATGCAAAATAATCCCATGTTCGGGTTTGATTAAGTCCGCCACCAACGTCGGAATCCCAATGCCGAGATTCACTACATCGCCTTTTTTGAGTTCGGCAAAAGCTCTTTTTGCCATATTCATGCGCGATTCGCTGACTTTTCGCGCTTTACTGACGTTCGCCGATGTGCCTAAATCCGCTAAAGTGACGTTCGCTTGCACCAAATAATCTACGTAACAACCAGGCGTATGAATAAAATTCGGGTCAATCGTGCCGACAGGTACAATTTCCTCCACTTCCGCAACGACAATATCCGCCGCCGTCGCCATTGCCCGATTAAAATTTTGTTCGGTCATCCGATAAGTCAAATTCCCTGCGGTGTCCGCCCGCCAAGCGCGGATAAAAGCGATATTGCCCCGAATGCCTTTGATGAAAACTTGTTCATGTCCATCAATTTTCATGGTTTTATGGTCTTTTGCGATAAGCGTTCCCGCCGAAGTCCGCGTGTAAAACCCGCCAATCCCCGCGCCGCCTGCTCGAATCGCTTCTGCCAACGTGCCTTGTGGGATTAATTCGTATTCTACTGTGCCCGATTGTGCTGCTTTGACCGCGTCTGGGTTGGAAGTGAAAAAGGAACCAATCATTTTTTTGAGTTGTCCATTTAACAAGAGTTTTCCGCCGCCCAAATTGGGTTCGCCGACATTATTGCCGATAAAAGTAAGGTTTTTGACTTTCGTTTCGGCAAGCGCGTGCATCAAATGAATCGGATTGCCCGTCATCCCAAACCCGCCGCCTAACAAGGTATCACCGTCTTTCACAAGGGCAGCCGCCGCTTGTGCCGTGATTTGTGGTACTTTTTTCATTTTTTTGAAAGCAATTGGAACAAGCATTTACACCTGACAGGTTTTAAAAACCTGTCAGGTGTAACACCTAACAGGTTTTAAAACCTGTTAGGTGTAAATGCTTGTTCCAATGATGATTTATAGTAAGTTTAATTCTTTTAAAACAATTTCTGCCGCATGATACGCGCCATTCGCCGCAGGCAATCCGCAATAAATGCCCGATTGCAAAATCACTTCCTTGATTTCGTCCACCGTCACACCATTATGTATAGCCGCTTTGATGTGCATTTTGAATTCGTCTTCCCGATTCAGCGCAATCATCATTGCCAACGTTATCAAACTGCGGTCATGGCGCGGCAATTGCGTCCGCGTCCAAATCTCGCCCCAAGCGTAACGGGTGATAAAGTGTTGAAAATCAGCATTAAACGCATTGATTTTACGATTCGCTTTGTCCACATGCGCATCACCTAATACGGCGCGACGGACTTTCATCCCTTGTGCATGCGTTTCCGCTTGCGTCAAATTATTATTTTTAAAAAAATCTATAATAGCTTGATTAAAAATAATTTCTGCTTCAACATTGCCAAAATGCGCCGTCGGTACGGTCAATAATTGAGCATTTTGGATATGATTTTTTAAAAAGATACCATCGTCCACAGGCGTTGCCACATCTTCCGTTCCCGAAATCACCAAAGTAGGCGTTTCAATGTTGGAAAGTGCCTCCCGCGCATCGAAATCGCGTACCGCCGCACAGCATGCTGCGTAACCTTCCGAATTCGTTTTCGTCAAAATCGCCTTGAAATGAGCCACTTTTTCCACTTGTTGTGTCAAAAAAGAAGCCGTCAACCAACGTTGCATCACGGGTTCCGCAATAAAACCAACGCCTTTATCCAGTACCAATTGAATACGCGGATTCCAAAACGCAGGATTGCCAATTTTAGCGGCAGTGTTGCTCAACACCAATTTGTGCAATCGTTCAGGCGCGTTCAAAGCCAGCCATTGACCAATCATGCCGCCCATAGACAGTCCAACAAAATACACACGTCCCAAATTCAAAGCATCCAACAAATCCAGAACATCTTTTCCGCATTGTTCGATGGTGTAAAAACCTTCAGGAACGCCACTTTTGCCATGACCGCGCGTGTCGTACCGCAAAATTTGAAAATTTTTGGACAAATCAGCCATTTGACCGTCCCATAAACTTAAATCCGTTCCCAAAGAATTGGAAAAAACAATCGTGGGCGCGCCCGATTTGCCTTCCAATTGGAAATAGATTGTGGTAGATTTAGTTTGTATGATAGGCATTGCTTAAAAAATTAAGATTGAATTGGAACGCGGATGACACGGATTGGGGCGGATTTACGCGGATTTTTTA
>JBDKKX010000481.1:0-4496 GCA_039795795.1 Bacteroidota bacterium
ATATTGTTTTTAATTTAAATAAATTTGATGAAATTAAGCGATTGATTTAATCGCTTTTTCCCAAAAAGTACCCTTTAACTCATTGATTCACAATTATTTGTAACTATTTTTAACTACGTCAATTTAACAATGAAAAAGTTATTTTTTTCATTTGGATTTTTTTTCCTGGTAGCGACAGCTACTTTAATGGTCGTTTCTTGTAAAAAAGAACAACTCGCGCCTCAAACGCCTGTCCAACAGGATGCCCGTTACGAATTAAAAGATGGGACATTGCATTTTAAAGATGCAGATGCATTCCAGTCCAAACTGGCTGAATTGAAGCAATTGGATATTCAAAAACGAAGTGAATTTGGAAAAAATTTTGGTTTTAAATCACTATTGGCAACTTATGCTGCACTTTTAGAGAAAGCTGGAAATATGCCAGAAACAATGTCTAATGAAGATTATTTGGCAGCATTACAGGAATATGACGACATTGTTACGTTTACATCTACGGGCTATTTTAGCTTAAAAATTTATAATAATCATGTAATGCCCGTTGTCAATCGCTATGGAATTGTGTTTATTGCTGGAAATGCTTATAAGTTTACTGATTTTGGGCAACTTATAGTTTTAAGTGGTGATGTTAAAAAATTTGACAATGTAACGAAATTCACTCCTAGCACCAAAGATCTTATTGTGAATAATTTTACTAAATCAACCTTAAATCCTTGCGGAACGGGAAAACGAAGAACCACGTATAATGCAGGCAGAGACAGATTTTCCATAGCAGAAGTAAAAATGATTACAACTAAGATTTTCCGCTTTATTGATTTTGTGGGAAATGAGGTTTATAATGTTGACAATTCAACATATACTCTTGGAGAGGCTTGGAAAACAACTATCTTTGGTGGCAACCGTACCTATCAAACTCCTAACACCTTAATAGTGAATGACTATTTTACGGTTCGGGATTGTTCAAAAACGGACTATTACTATTATAGTAATGATTGGTATGCAATTGATTACTCTGGTGTTTCTTGTAATTTTGCTGATGTTTATATGAGTGACACCTGGTCTCGTTCTGCAACCTTTGTTAAGTTCAACTCTATCCACAAAATGACGCGAGCAGGCGTTGATAACCTTGTGTCGTGCGAATAAGCAATTGAACAAAATAAACGCTGTTTATGATTTGCATATTAAATTGATTATCAATCTATTGCAAGATTAATCATTGTTTAAAATAATAATATAACGATAAAACAGTTATGATTTCACAGTATGCCTTGTTTTCCAAGTGGAATCGTAACTGTTTTTTAAACACAATTTAAGATGCGATTATTTATTTATTTATTTATGGGTTGCATTTCATATCAACCCATAAATGCACAGGAATTACAGGTGATTATCGGTGGTAACTACAATGAAACCTTGCAAGAGGAAATTCCGAATAACCCTAATTTTCAATTAAAAGGATTTGAAGCCAATGATGGCTATCAAGTAGGATTGTGCTACAAACACAATATTGCAAAAAAAATATATGTAGGTGGCGAAGCGGGATTTATTCAAAAAGGACACCAAAACCAAATAGCGGTTCCACCTTATCATAAAACCTATTATCGAAATGTTTATTTGCGTTCTACAATAGGTTATTCGTTTCCTTTTGGTTTCTCTGCTGAATTAGGTTGTTCATTAGGACTAAAACCTTCACCCAACCATCAATTACTCAGCATAGAAAAGGTGAACCCTACTGAATTTGCTTTTGCACCTGCCCTGCGCTGGCAATATCAAAAATGGGGATTATCAATGGGTTATCATCAAGGGATCACTCCTATAGAAACATTAGATTTATCAGGACTGGTGATTCATCATCGTCATCGGGCTTTTTTGCTAAACGCTTCTTATAAATTGTTTTAAAAAATGTTGAAAAAACAACTCCTTTTTTGTATTATTTTATGTAGTAATTGGCTTCGTGCCCAAAGCGGCGTTGTCATTCAAGGTATCGTACAAGCCCAAAATGGTTTAGAACCCTTGATTGGGGCGATTATTTACGACAGTTTGCATCAAAAAATAACCTTAACAAACGAATATGGTCATTTTGCCTTGCCTACGGCGGCAGGTTGGAAGCAGTTGAAAATCACTTATTTAGGGTATGAGCCGTTTTCCCTATCCTTTCAAGCAGAATCGGATACTTTTTTAAAATGCTCATTACGCGAGGCGAATGAATTCAAAATGGTTGAAATAAAGTCCAATCATTTTGAAAAAGTAACAGGGGGTAGGCAGGAACTCCCCATTGCTCAACTCAATACGGTTCCCTCGATCGGCGGCGAAAAAGATTTAATCAAAGCATTGACCATTTTACCAGGCATAGCGGCAGGCGAGGAAGGCAGTGCCAGTATTTTGGTGCGCGGCGGCAGCAGCGACCAAAATTTGTTTATTATAGATGGTGCGCAAGTTTATAACACAGGGCATTTATTTGGATTTGTCTCGTTATTCAATGCCGATGCTATCAAAAAAGTGGATTTGTATAAAAACGCCTTCCCTGCACGATACGGCGGCAGATTGTCGTCTATCTTAGACGTGCATTGCAAAGAAGGCAGTAAAGAACGGATACAAGGCAAATTTGATTTGGGACTCATCAATTCCAAAATGAGTTTGGAAGGTCCCATCGGACAAAAATCTACGTTTTCAGCCGCAGTTCGGACGGCGTATCTGGATTTATTTTCGTTAGGCAAGGAAAAAAAAGTGTTAACACCTGGAATCAGAGACTTCGGTGCAAACCAAAGTTTTATGGGTTATACATTTGCAGATGCCAATTTTAAAATCGCCCATGCTTGGAATGAACAAAATAAAATTTTTATAAATTTTTATTTAGGAAAAGATTTATATCGTAGTGCGACGGCTCACGGACAAATAGGCGAAAACAATAATACGACTCATTATATATTGACGAATCTAACAGCGTCTTCACGGGCATATCACCGTTTGCACAAAAACGTTTTTGCGCAATGGTACACCGCCTATTCTCAAAATCGCCATCAGTTCAATACGCTGACAAAGGAGTATCAAGTGACCGAAACAGCACCGCCCGCAGGTACCTGGTTGCCGCCGAGTTATCAATTCAAATTAGCGATAGAATCTGATTATTCGAGCGTTGGCAGCAGTCAGAACGTGAGTGCAGGGGCGCGTGTTGACCTAACACCCTATCAGCAAGCGGTTACGCGCATCGGAATAGACGCTATACATCATTTTTATGCCCCGAATCAATATCGTTTTCAAGTACAAGGTTGGTTAGATTCCACCCTCAATTCGAGTTTGTATTCGCCCACAGAACGCTTGCAAGCAACGGAATTAGGGGTTTATTGCGAACAAGAAATTCAACTTTCTAAGTCGGTTGAAGCCCATATTGGATTACGCCTGTCTCATTTTCGGGCTTTGTCGCGGCATTACACCAATTTAGAACCCCGTTATTGGATGAATTACATGTTACCACACACATCAGGAGTACTGAGTTTTTCGGTTGCCAAGATGCAGCAATATCAACATGCTTTGATAAAGGGGGGGGAGCTAGTAGATCGAGTCGTTTGGGTGCCGTCGGGTGCGCTGGCGCGTTTAGTACCACAATCGGCTTGGCAATACGCGATTGGTTGGCGGAAATCGTTGAAACCAATAGATATTTCGGTGGAATTATTTTACAAAAAACTGCACAATATGAGCTGGTTTAGCCCCGAAATACGAGGACTGAATCCTTACAACGATTGGCAAAATCGCATTTTTACAGAGGGACAAGGTTGGTCTTATGGGTTAGAATGGTTGGCTTTACGCAAAGTAGGGCGGTTGCAAGGCAGTTTTGCCTATACTTGGAGCCGTTCTGACAGACAATTTGCTCATTTGAACAACGGTCAACCCTTTCCGTTCCTCTACGACAGACGACACAACGCTACATTGACAGCTCGTTATGAATTATCTTCGAGATTGAAAATCAATGCTTTATGGGTGTTGGCAAACGGTAAACGATACAATTTGCCCGTTGCTCGCGTCGGAGATAGCCCTTTTCAAGAGGCTTATGCTGTATATGGGAGCATCAATTCGGGACAATATCCCCTGTATCATCGGCTTGATTTATCATTGAATTGGGAATGCTCCTTGTCCAAACATCGTTTTTGGGGATGGAGTGCGAATCTTTACAATGCCTATTTTCGGAAAAATGTTTATTATATGTATATTACGCAAAAGTATGAGTATGACAATCAGGGACAAATGGCTGTTCAGAAAGAAGTGATGCGACAAGTTTCTTTGTTTCCAATCTTACCCAGTTTTAACATTTTTTATGCTTTTTGAACCAATGAATCCTTTTAAACAAATCTTTTTTGGCACATTTTGCTTACTGACAAGTTGCCAAACCATAGAAACAGTCGATTTTCCATTGCCTTACGAGGGACGGAAAGGCGTATTAACTGGTTTTTTGAGTGCCGAGCATGGATTGATCGTGCACGTAGGTGTGACGCGCCCTCCGT
>JBDKKX010000482.1:0-4478 GCA_039795795.1 Bacteroidota bacterium
AGCTATTCGCATGGATTTCTTCTCCTATCTTTGTAAACATTTCCGTGGATTGAGTAAATTTTCACAAAGATAATTCATATTACAATCTGTCAAAGAACTTATGTACACAGCACAGGGTCACGACCTGCCCCTACGATTTTTCGATATTTCATTTAGGATAGGTAGATTCAGTTGTGGTCGCTCAACTTCCTCTGATTTTGGAGCACGCGCTGCAATTGTAGTTTTCGTTAAAACAAGAACAGGTGTTTTTCGCTTGGAACCACCTATATATATAGGTGTCAAAAAAAAAAACAGGCAAAGTAAGTGCCGCAGCGACTCGGTAAAAAGTTATTTTGAAAGCGATTTGGCGATTGGGTTGCGACTTACGCGCCTTCATTCCTTCCCGCGCCCCCGTTGGAGTTTTAGTTATTGCCTGCTTTTGCTCCATCAAATGCCGAGCTTCCGAAATGGGCATTTCAATATCCGATTGATTTACAACAAAATCAGGCATCAAATGCGTTTCTAAAAGTGCTTTAACCGCCGTCTGCCTTTCGTACTCAAAACTTCTTTTTTCAAACAAATACCTTTCAACTTGTAAGGCTTCTGTGGGGGAAAGTTCCTGTTTGTAATATTTTTCCAGCACCTTGTCTGGGATACTTAATGATTTCATAATAAGATTGTTTTATATGTGAATAATAAATTTTTTAAGATATTTTTGATAATAAGTTTAGGCAACGTTAAATTTGCCTAAACTTATGATTTGCAATTCTTTACAGATTTTTAAGTTCCACATTTAAAAAGAATCTTAATTTTTGTTTGGCTTCAAAGAGCCTTCTTTTCGACATATTTTCCGAAATATCCAATTCAAAAGCAATGTTTTTATGAAGCATCTCTTTAAAATAATAGCGTTCTACGATGCTCCATAACAAGGGATTTTCTTGTTTCAACCGCAACAAAGCATTTTCAAACGGCAATTGCTCATATTTAAACAATGCTCTCCAATTATGACGTTCAATCTCTTCGGTCGAAAATAAAGGTTCAGATAGCACATCTTTGTATATTTCAAAATCCTTTTCAATACTCACACAAGCCTGCTGCCGTTTTCTTTTTCGACACTCATCAATACATTTATTGACCACCACTTTATGCAACCAGCCAAGTAAGTTCGTTTGGTCGAGTTCGAGTCCCTCCAAGAGAAACTTTACAAATCCATCTTGAATCGCATCTTCCACTAAAAATTCATCTTTAAATCTGTTAATCAACATCGTTTTGATTTTTTTGTCAAACGCTTTCCATAGTTCGCCAAATTTAAAGTTGTTAAGCGTTTCTTTTGTTTTTGCCAAGCTATCCTCAACTTTAATTTGGATAGGTGTTTTGGCAAACATTGTTTCATTTGGTTTCTTTTCCATAAGTCAAAAAAATTAATTTTAAGTTCAATCGTGTCGTTTAGCGTACTCACCGATTTATAAATGGAAAATTATAATATTTATAAAACATTTATGACAAATATTTTATGAATATAAAGTCTTTCATCGAAGTCTCTACCTTAATAACGTTATGTTTTCAAAACGTGAGGAATTAAAATATTTATTTTTTATTAAAATATATTTTAATAAAAAACATTTTAGTATAGGGCAAAAAATTACGATACGAATTGAAACACGGAGGACGCGGATTTTACGGATTTGCACGGATTTTTTCTTGTCCTTCCGTAGGAAACCTACGGAAGGACAAGAAAAAATCCGTGCAAATCTGTAAAATCCGCGTCCTCCGCGTTCCAATTCGCTCTACCTGTATTAACAAAACTGGTCAGATTCTCCTTTCGGAGTATCTGACCAGCTCGGCACTATACTAAAACTCAGAATTATTTCCTAAAACCTTTTCCGAATAGAATGGCGACCTTGGTTTAATGCCCCGAAGGCACCGCAGGTGTCGCGCCTGATTTATCAATCACCTTTCCTTTAATGGTCAAAATGCGCGTCGGCGTAGGCTCGTTCGTCGTCAAAGTGACCGTTTTGGTAAAATCGCCCATGCGATTGGTGTCATATCGTACCTTGATTTCAGCCCCTTCCCCGGGCATAATCGGTTGTTTGGGATACTCAGGCAAAGTGCAGCCGCAAGAACCTTGCGCATTTTGGATCACTAACGGCGATTTTCCCGTATTTTTAAATTTGAAAATCCGAAATGGGTCGCTGCCCTGTGCAATCGTACCATAATCTACTTCATTCTTCTCTAATGTCATCACTGGAGCATTTTGAGCCTTGACCACAGACCATGTCAACCCTAATGCCAATACAATTGAAAATAATTTTTTCATGCTTTTTTGATTAAGAAACCTAAGAAACCTTGTGAGTGAGTTTGTTAAAAATGATATTTTTGAATGAAATCGAGTCTTAAAATATTTTTAAATATTATATATTTAAATTAACGATACAAATATAGGGAATTTTTGAGGTACAGGGATGTTAACACGATGTTAATGCAGAGGCATTTTAGTCAAAATTGTAAGATATTATTTTTAATAATATGTATTGTAATGATTCATAATAATTTGTTTCTAAGCACACGATTTTAAAGAAAAAGTATCTACGTCACAATGTTTAAAAAAAGCCTTGCCTTCGGGACAAGGCTTTCACATTTATCAAAGCAAAAAGTTGGGAGAAAACAAGTGAACAAACACCGTTTTATTTTTCTGTTTAAAACATTCTATTTACCTGCGCTACTGTTAGACGCACTACCACCGCCATTCGGTATCACTGTTCCGCGAATAGTCAACACCGTTTCAGTGCCGTCTGTCAATAAAACTTTCACTGTTTTGTTGATTGGACCGACGCGAGTTGTATCATATTTCACTTCCACCACCCCATTTTCATTTGGCATCACAGGCGTAGTCGTCCAAGTCGGAATCGTGCAACCGCAACTCGGCACTGCATTTTTAATAATTAAAGGCTGGTCACCGATATTTTTAAATTTTACACTTCTCATGCCATCGCTATTTTGTGGAATCGTACCGTAATCAATTTCCGTTTTTTCAAAATTGATAACAGCTCCTTTGTTTTGTGCCGAAAGGGACAAAGAGATAAAGGAAAACGCGATGATGAATAAGGGTGCTAAAAACTTTTTCATGATACTTTTTTTAAAATTTGATGCAAAGAGACTTTTTCATTTCAATGATATGATAGATGTACGATTCGTTAATTGATGATACAAAGGTATAGGGATATTCAATAATCCGTTGTTAACAATTTACAAATCTTTGTTAAACATCTTAAATTTTTTTTAAATGGATTTATTAACAATGTGAAAAAGTATTTAAAAAGTTCATTCGGATAAAAGGGTTTTGCATTTTCAAATATTTATTGTAAATTAAAAGGAGATATTAGCGATAAAATTGTATATGTTTCCTTTTTATTTGAGCATAAAAGCAAAATGCCCACTTCGGAGTTTGACATGCGGCTACAATTATTAGAGTACATCGTTGCCATCAAGCGCAAAAACAAATCAGAAAAGCAACCCGAAAGTATTGTGATTCCGATTGTTTTCAATCAAAGTGAGAAAAATTGGGAACAACAAGCATTTAGAAATTGTTTTCCAAATGCTCCGATTTCATTATTGCAATTTGTGCCTGAATTTGCGTACTTTGTGTTTAATTTAGTGGGTTTGCCCGATGAGCAAATCCGATTATTACGAGAGTACAGTGCGTTGCGCGGCGTGTTGCTTGCGATGAAGCATTACAAAAATGTAGATTTTTTGAACCATCATTTTGAAGAAATTGTGCAATTTATTGAAGAACATCCCGAAAAAGAGGATTTGTGGCAGACTGTATTTACTTATATTCTTGGAAATGGCGAACTGGGTCTTGACGTTGTCACCAACATATTAAAAAATATTCATTCACCAAAAGTTAGACAAAAAATGAATTTAGCAACTAATAAAGGTATTTTTGGGGAAGCGTACCGCCAAGGCAGAGCGGAAGAAGCCATAATATGGAAAACCAAACTCCAAAATACTCAAAATGAATTGATTGAAGCGCGCATCGAAGCAGAAAATGCTAAAACGGCGGCAGAAAATGCTAAAATTGCAGCAGAAAATGCTAAGATGGCAGCTGAAAATGCACGAATTGAAGCCGCTATTTTAGCCCGAATTGAAGCCGAAATGAATCGCGTTTTTTTGAGTTTGCTTCACGGTTGGAATCGGCAAGCTCCACCTCAATTGATAGCAGATATTGCAGATATTCCATTGAAAGAGGCAGAATTATGGATGAATTCTTTTAATTATATTAAAACAAATCGCCATACACAAAAAGAACTTCCAGTGAAAGAATGGTGTAAATTATTGGCAAAAAAGAAGTCTAAATTTTTTCCTTTATTGGAACATCAGGTTACACGATTATTGGAATTGTTGGACAAAACCGTTTAAATTAGGAATAAATTGAATTAAAAATGAAGAAAAAATAGGCATCAAGAAGGCTGACACGTCCTTAATGCCTATTTTTCCTT
>JBDKKX010000483.1:0-4477 GCA_039795795.1 Bacteroidota bacterium
GTAATCGGCGCGAGTGGATGCATTTTAAAAAAGACAGTCCCCGCATTCGTGTAAACTTCATAACGATAATCACCACTTACCGCAAGTCCTGCACAAATTTGCGCTTTGAGCGATGAGGAATAACTGAATATAACTGTTAAAGTTATGGCTATAACGTAGGATACATTTTTTTTCATAATTGTATTGATTATTACAAAATTATCTCAGTATGGGATAAAAATACTTTTCGGCACAGATTGAACAGATTCCACGAGATTTTCACAGATTTTTTTTGTTTTAACGCTTGAAAATCAAAAAAAAATCTGTGAAAATCTCGTGGAATCTGTTCAATCTGTGATGAAAAACCTTTTGTCCCGTACTGAGAAAATTATAGAAACATAGAAAACATATTATTTTGAAAATCAAGGCTTTATGTTTTCTATGTCTTTCTATTTCATTTTAACTCAAACGCTTTACCATTCATCGTTTCCGAATTTCCGCCAATGAAAACGTGGAATTGACCCGCTTCGGAACCCCAACTCATATCTTTTCGATAAAAGGCTAAATCCGATGCCGTTATTTTAAAAGAAATTTCACGCGATTCACCCGCTTTAAGCATCACTTTTTGGAAACCTTTCAACTCCCGAACAGGACGTGTAACGCTTCCAACATCATCTTTAAGATACAATTGAACGACTTCTTCGCCATCCATTTTACCCGCATTTGTCAGGGTAACAGATGCTGTAATGGATTCATTTACAGTCATTTGTGATTTCTCCAATTTTACATCTCCATACGTAAAAGTCGTATAACTCAACCCATAGCCAAATGGAAATAGGGGTGTATTTTTAACATCCCGATATTTCGATTGATAGACTCTTTCCGAAGGGGCTTCGGAATAATTGCCTTTGTAAAATCGTCCCGTATTTTTAGAACTGTAATAAATCGGTACTTGCCCCACTTTGCGCGGAAAGCACATCGGCAAATGCCCCGACGGATTATAATCCCCAAAAACAACGTCCGCAACTGCATGTCCTGTCTCCGTACCCAGTGCCCAACATGCCAAAATCGCAGGCGATTGATTTTCCAAAAAACTTAATTCCAACGGACGACCGTGAAATGCTAAGATGACCATCGGTTTACCAACTGCCATCACCGCCCGAATTAAATCTTCTTGCGCCGCAGGCAACCGAATATCCGAACGACTCGCCGCTTCTCCACTCATCACAGCCGATTCGCCCACCGCCATGACGACCACATCCGATTGTTCAGCCACTTTGACCGCTGCTGCAAAACCCGATTTATCCACAGTGTAAAAATCAGCACCACGCGCTGTCAAAATTTTAGTCCCTTTTCCCACTTTCTCCCGAATCCCTTCCGCAACCGAAACCACATCTTTCGCTTCTCCGAAAAAAGACCATGTCCCATTATGTTCTACTTTATCTTCGGCAAGTGCACCAATTAAACCAATCGTCTTAATATTTTTTTGTAATGGAAGAATATTATTTGGATTTTGAAGCAAAACAATGCTTTTTTTAGCAATGTCGAGTGCCGTAGCGCGGTTTTCTTTGGATAAAATCACAGTTGCTTCTGTTGCTTCGTCACCATATTGATACGGATGCTCGAATAATCCTAAATCGTATTTCAATGCCAACGTCCTACGAACCGCTTGATCCACTAATTTTATATCAATTTGTCCCGCCGCAACCATTTTAGGCAACTCTTTGATATAAATGAAAGACATCATATCCATATCTACTCCTGCTTTTAAAGCTGCCGCACCTGCTTCATTCCGATTTGCAACGCTGCCATGCCCAATCATTTCCTCAATCGAAGCCCAATCCGACATTATTAATCCTTTAAATCCCCACTCTTTGCGCAAGATTTTGTCTAATAAAAATTCATTCGCTGTCGCAGGAGTGCCATCCAAGTCGTTAAACGAACTCATAAAAGTCGCGGCACCTGCTTCCACCGCCGCCCGATACGGAGGCAAATACGTTTCACGCAACCGCCGTTCGGACATATCTACGGTATTGTATTCGCGTCCCGATTCCGCCGCGCCGTAAGCCGCAAAATGTTTTATACAAGTAGCAATTGTATTCGCTGCGGCTAAGTTTTTGCCTTGAAAACCGCGTACTCGCGCCGCCGCAATCAAACTCCCCAAATATGGGTCTTCGCCCGAACCTTCTGCAACGCGCCCCCAACGGGCATCACGGCTAATATCCACCATCGGCGCAAAAGTTATATTAATGCCTGTCGCCGCACATTCTGCCGCCGCCACCGCAGCGGATTTTTCAATTGCCGCCAAATCCCAACTCGCCGCTTCGCCAAGTGGAATCGGCGTAACCGTTTTATAACCGTGAATAATATCCGCGCCTATCAACAACGGAATCCCCAATCGAGAAGATTTAACTGCTACTTCCTGCAAATGCCGAATATTTTTTGCACCGTTTGTATTAAAAATACCTGTTATTTGCCCTGCTCGAATTTGAGCATCCAATTCGGCAGAGGCTTGCGGATTTTGTAAAGTCGGTCCCGTCAAAATCGAACCGACTACAAAATTAAGTTGCCCACATTTTTCTTCCAAAGTCATTTTGGAAAGCAGGGTTTCTATTTTTTGCTCCTTTTCAGAGAATGCTTTTGGAACAGTTTGAATGGTTTGAATTGCTTTTTGCGGTGCGTCGCAACTCCAAAAAACAAAAAAAAGAATCGTTAAATAAATGCTTCCTTTCATGTAAAAGATTGATAATCAAATTTTTATAATTAATTTAAGGTGTTACCAGCAATTTTCGTTTTGGAAAAGTATGATACGAACGGATGTACGGATTTCACGGATTTCCCTGATTCGTACGGATTTTTTTTGGAACGAATGCTTGATGTTAGGCAAAAAAAGAAAAAAATCCGTACGAATCGGTGAAATCCGTGAAATCTGTACATCCGTTCGTACCATACTTTTCCAAATACTAAAAAACACTATTAATAAAAAAGTTATAGATAAAAGTTTACCTATAACTCCACAAATAATTTTAAACAATTATATTTTTTTGAAAACTCGAACATAATCCACCAGCATCTGTTGTGGGAAAGTCGTAGTTGCAGGCGGTGAACCAGGCCAATCGCCTCCAACTGCCACATTCATTATCAAAAATAAAGGTTCATTGAACGGATAAGGCGCATTTCCAACTTTTGTTTTGTCAAATTTGAAAAAGGAAACATCATCCATAAAGATTTCTGCTTTATCCGCCTCCCAAATCATCGTAAAAACATGGAATTTATCGGAAAAATCGCCTGTTGGCAGCCGCGTAAACGTCCCGTAACTCTGATGTACTGCGGGCGTTGTGCCCCAATGGAATGTTCCATGCACTTGATTGGGGTTCGTACCCACCAATTCCATAATATCCATTTCGCCGCAAGCGGGCCAGCCCGTTTGCGTAATTTTAGACCCCAATCCCCACAAAGCAGGCCACAAACCTTTCGCAACAGGCAATTTAGCTCGAATATCCACTCTACCAAAGGTAAATGTCCGTTTATTCTGGGTCAACAGACGGGCAGATGTATATGCACTGCCCTTATAGGATTCCTTTTTAGCTTGAATGACGAGTTTACCATTGTCCAAATACGCATTTTCGGGACGATTGGTATAATATTGAAGTTCGTTATTCCCCCAACCGCTACCGCCAATGTCATAACCCCAAAGCGTCGTATCAATTTGAGTCCCATTAAACTCATCTTGAAACAGTTTTTCATAACCCGTATAAGTTTCTGGCGTAATATATCCATCCACAGGTATATATATATAGGTGTCGTCATTGCGAATCGTCACTGTACCTGTGCCTGTGGCGATGCTCGCATTATTCGGCTTGGATAATTCTATCGTGAAAACTTCATCCGCTTCTTTTAAGGTATCGCCGATAATCGTGATGTCAATCGTTTTTTCTGTGGTTTGCGGAGCGAAGGTCAATGTTCCTGTTTTGGCAATGTAATCCGAACCCGCGCCTGCGGTTCCGTCTGTTGTGGCGAAATCAACGGTTACGGTTTGGTCTGTAGCATGATTTAAGGTGACTTTTAAGCTAAAATTAGCGGTTACATCGCCTTCAAAGGGCGCAATACTGCTGATAGCAATGGTCGGAGGTACAGGCACAGGGCTTATCGGTTGTTTCGGCGTGCAGCAACCAAACAAAACAATGACAACAAGTGGAAGTAAATTTTTCATGAATAGGATTTTTTTTTAACGCGAAAAATGATACTTTGGAAAATTACGATACAATGGATGTACGGATTCAACGGATCTCACGGATGGGTACGGATTTTTCCTTGTCCTTCCGTAGGAATCTGAGTTTCCTACGGAAGGACAAGGAAAAATACGTACTCATCCGTGAAATCCGTAAAATCCGTACATTATATGTTTGCAGTGAAAAAGAGGAAAGCAGTATTTTTGCAACGAAAAGAAGCAAGGAATGGATTCAGACAGTCGTACATCTGGGCGTGAATCCCGTAA
>JBDKKX010000484.1:0-4468 GCA_039795795.1 Bacteroidota bacterium
CCGTGCCGAAGGCATGGCGGGCAACGATGGCACTGACGCAAGCTCCATGCGTCGAGCCTTTGCGTTGGGTTTGCGCGGCGGGTTGGCGGCAGTGCTTTTGTTCGCAACAGTATTTTTAAATATTATTACTCCCGAACTTCAAACAGGCACTTAACCGTTCCGCGCACTTTTTGCTCCACAGAACCCCTTCTTTTATTGTGCCTCAACCGTTTCAAAACGGCGGATGTAATCCTGTCAATTTTAAGATCAGTCTTAAATTCATCACTTGCGGACGGTTTACTCGCAACAAGGCAATGGTTGCACGACCTGTTGGAGAGATGCCTTCCAATCTTAAAAAATCATGGCTCCACTGAAAATGGTCGGTCCATAAATCGGTTCTGGGATGATACAACGGACAAACCTGTTGCGTCATGGAGTCCAAGTACTGAATTTTATCCGATTTGTAGCTATTACATGCATTGCACGTATACGCCAGATTCGCAAAAACCGATTGTCCTCCATTGACCACAGGCAAAATATGGTCGAAATGGTAAATCGCCGACGTATAATCCGAGGGCGACCAACAATACTCACAATAACCATGAGATGCCGCCAGCACTAACTTTTTAATTTTGAGGGGCACATATTCAGCCATTTTTTAATTTTGCTTTGTTTAAACCCAATTTTTTCATCAATTGCGGCAAGGCCATTTTGCGTAATTGGGCTAATTCCACTAAATACTTTAATCGCTGAACGTTTAAGGCTTCTTCTTCCTCCACCAATGTAATCAATTCGGAATGTTCCGTTTCGGAAAGGGTACTCCACTCCATTTTGCAAATCAAGGTATAGCAACGATCCGTTTTTTCGAGCGATAACACCGTTTGATTGATTTGGGTGAGCAGTATTTTATCCCGATTCAGAACGGATTCGGACTTTTTGCGCGTCACAAGGCGGCTCAATTCCGCAAAGAATTGTTCCAACTCGTCCAACGGCAATTGTGCCGCGCTCAAAAGCAAGTTTTGAGCATTCATTTCGGCTTGCATTTGTAATTTCATCATCTGAATTGGGTTTAAGGATTCACACAAAAAGGAAATGAAGGACAAAGATACGGCTTTTTTGGAAGACTCCAAATCCGTTCGATTTTTAATCTTTTGTACGACCTATTTGCCTTCAATTTCGATTGGGATGCCGAGTTTTTGCAGGACATATACACTCCCATTTCGAGGCGCATGAATGAATTTTGTAATACCCTTTGCCCACAATTCCATTCGTACAAATCCAACTGGACCACTACTAAAATCTCTAAATATCCACAATTCTGTAATTGAAAGTCAGTTCAATATTATGTATAGACAAAATATTGTTGCGAACAAGCATACATGCGCAGGCGACGCATGGAGCTTGCGTATGTATGCTTGTTGCCCGCCGTGCCGAAGGCATGGCGGGCAACGATGGCACTGACGCAGCTCCCCGCAGTCGAGCCTTTGCGTGGGGGTTTGCGGGGCATTGGCAGCAGTGCCATTGTTCTCGGTAGTTTTTTTAAATATTATTACCTCCCCCAATTGAAACGCAATACTTAGGGCTATTGACTTAGCCATTTCTTTTTCCATGCTCTACTATCACCACCGCCTTCCATTGATAACGCATCTACCATATTTACTATCATTCGTTTTACATCCTCCATTACACTCCCACCTGTTATTGTTGAAATCATGCTACCCCCAGTTCCACTCCCGCCTGGCTCTAAAATAAGTCTATGCCATAAAAATCTTGATGATATAATTTCATTAAAATAGTGTTTAGGATTTTGGTTGAAGTGATTTGGACGATAAAAATTAGCGAGTTGAACTAAAACTTCTTCATAAAAACCTATCATATCATAATTTCCTTGGTTCATAACAGATGTTACCCCATTACCCCATTTTGATTGGGCATTAATCAATCGCTTTTGATGAACTACCAACATTTTATTTAAATAATCATTAAGCAAGTTTATATCAATGCTATTGTAAATTGGTGCATCGTGTTCAAAATCATATTGTGGCGCAACGATTCCAGTTATATTTTCAATAGATGCCATTTTATCATCTTCATCTCTTCGTGCTTTGACTCGTTCGAGCCAGCCCGCACGATGCCGACGCACCACGTCAGCAGTAAGGTGTCTCCCAAATCCACCTCTAAGCATCGTTTCATTATGACAATCTAAACATAAAACAGCTAAATTTTCTATAACATTATTTGAAGGAGTTTCATCTATATGATGAATTTGAATTGGTTTGCCTCTCGTAGTGCATACACAACAAGTCCTTTCCGAAAGATACAGAATTTCAGATGATGTATCTTTCGGTAATGGGGTTCTAATTTTTTTTACTTTTGCCATTATTGAATGTAATTTTAGATGCAAATATAGAGCATATTTTCATTTTTTGGCAACAATAATTTGATTTTTTATAAATTAAATTATAAAGTATAATCACATGATTATCAACTATTTAAAAGCCTTTCAAAAACTGCTTCACTGCCTCGCTTTTGTAGGACATATTTGCCTTTATTTCGATTCGGAGAAGTAAATTTTGTAAGACTCCTGCCCACAATTCCATTCGTACAAATCTAACTTTTCCACTGCGAAAATTCACAATTCTACCACAATTCTTTGACTGAAAGTCAGTTAATATTTATTTATATATAAAAAATTACCGAGAACACTGGCACTGACGCAGCTCCCCGCAGTCGAGCCTTTGCGTTGGGGTTTGCGGGGAGTTGCCGCGCAGTGCTTTGTTTGCAACCGTTTTTTCAGAATATTATTATGAACCCGATTGAAAACGTCCCTTTCGCCCCACTTCGACCGCGATTTTTAGCTCTTTTCGCGCCTTGAAAAAATCCGTCACCCTATAGATTTTGAAGGAAATACTTTTTTATAATACGCGCAAATATTATCTTTCACCCTTTACATTTCTTCAATTATAATTCTTGCCAAAAATTTATAAATTCATCAATATCAATATTATCTAAAATTGTTAAGGTCTCTTTTACCTTATATATGATTCCCTCATTACTGATTTTATAATGATACCTTACTTTAAAACCCGCTTTATCACATTGATTGTCTTTTTGAAAATCAGTAATAAATATATTTAAATTTTTATCAATATAAGATCTACGCGAAAGATTAGCAACTTTGTTCACACATCTCATATCCGTTTGAATACTGGATAGTAAAACACCTAAGTTTGTGTAAGTTAATAAATAGATGTCATCATCAATTGTTCGACTTTTGCACAAAACGATAACGAACTTTTTTGTATTGAATCTTAATTTTGTCGCGTGAAATTTATTCGCCAAACTATCATATCTATTTTTTAAATCCAAAGGCGAAAATTTGCTACATACATCAAAATAGTCACAAGGAGTATTTTTAGGTTTAATTTGGGCGATTAGAGAGTCATTAAGAATGTTTAAATAAGATATATTTTTATCAAATGGTGCTGTAATATAATCTAAATGATTAATAACTTTAGTAGAGCACGGCAAATAAGTAGATTTGAATAGATTCACAAAAGAAGAGAAATTCGTACTATCTTTTATCTCAGTAGATAATTGGGGTAATGCGAATTGAATTTCTAAGTCCTTTGTTGTACGCTTTGTTAGCTGTAGTTTGTTGTTTTTATCACAACTTGTTAAAATTAAAAATATTAAAAATATCAAATTTTTCATTTTAAAAAATAATTGGGTTTAATTAATGTCCTCTCCAATTTTTATTTTATTGAAAAGCCACGCAGTGCTTTATTTGCAACCGTTTTTCAAGTATTATTATAAACCCGATTGAAAACGTTCCCTTCTCCCAACTTCGACCGTGATTTCCAGCCATTTTCGCTCCTTGCGAAAGTCCAAAAGAACCCTCTGCAAAGTTAAATTTTAAATCTCCAATCCACAAAATTTTTTATGAATTTTACTTTTTATTTCTAAATTCTTATAAATCAAGTTTTTACGCAGAAACCTTTTTCTTCAAACGATTTCGAGAATCAAACTTTAAAAAACGTTTCCCGAACTTTTGTAGGACAATATTTGTCCCCAAATCCTTTCCCAAAATTGAATTTTACAAAATTCGCCTCCAAAACCATTCGACAATCCCACTTTTCTACTTCTGCCTGCCCAATTGAAACTCCAAAATCGAATTTTTGCAGGACATTCTTGCCGAATAAATTTGCCTAAAAATCGTTTCGCAAACCGAATTTTTGCAGGACATATCGCCCCCAAATCCTTTTCGAGGAGGATTTTTACAAAATTCCTGCCCCCAATTCCATTCGTACCAATCCAACTTTTCCACCCCTAAAATCCACAACTGCGCCACAAAACATTGGCAATGAGCGAGTTTTTATTTATGTATATGTAAAAAATGGTTGCAAACGGTGGCACTGACGCAGCTCCCCGCAGTCGAGCCTTCGTGCGGTGGGGTTTGCGGGGAGTTGCCGCGCAGTGCTTTGTTTGC
>JBDKKX010000485.1:0-4466 GCA_039795795.1 Bacteroidota bacterium
TGCTGGATTCTCAGCACAAATTTAAAAAAAAATCTGCGTAAATCCGTCCCATCCGCGTCCTCCGCGTTCCAATTCGTATCATAATTTTTTTGTTTTGCACTAAAAATTCAGTCTATTGAATCCCAAAAAAAGTTTTTTTCATCCTAATTTTCAATTAAACAGGTTTGAAATTTGCAAGAGGCAACTGAATCTGTGTTCCATTTAAAGGATAGAACAAAACTTTTTTAACCAATGAAAACCCATTTATTACTCGTGCTTTTCTTGTTGTCCGACAAAGTTGCAGCGCAAAGGATGGCGGCAATTGCAACAAATCCCTCATTTCAAGATTTTTTTAAAACAATTCAGCCCGTAAATTCAAACATTATCGAATTCGACACGCTGCCAACCGTTTCCACTACGAAAAAAAAAATCCATTATTGGCGACTCAATGTGGATAATGATTTTTTGATTCCCGCCCAAAGAACCGATAGATATTATACAAATGGTATTTTTTTAGAACATTTTTTTGTTAAAAATGGGTTTAAAAACGCTTTTGGAAAGGCAATTTTCCCTAAAATAGATGCAACCGCAGACAATTATTATGGGGTGAACCTGCAAACAGAGATGTACACGCCCGATTCGATATGGCTGCATCAACCCAATGACCGCCCTTATTGCGGCGTAGCGACGTTTGGCATGACCTGTATTTCCAAACAACCTAAAACGGGTACTACTTTAACAACCGAATATCGAATCGGCATCCTCGGACCTGCCGCGATGCAGGGCGAATTGCAACGAAAATTTCATCAACTTGTTCACAGACCAATTCCGATTGGTTGGAATGCGCAAATTGGCAATTCGATTGCCTTCAATTTACATTTGAAATATGAACAACATTTGAATTATTTTTCGGATGCGATGGAGGTGATAGGCATCTCGGATGTGAATCTTGGGACGCTTAGTACAAATGCAGGCGTTGGTTTTCGAGTACATGCAGGCGCATTTCAGCCTACAAAACAAGTTGGAATTGCTTTTTTAGAGGGTGAAATGCCTAAAAAGCTTCAAAGTTACGTTTATTTTCAACCTTTTGTTCATTTTGTGATGACCAATACGACTTTACAAGGAGGCATTTCATTGAAAGATATAGAAAGAAAATCTTATATTCAAATTGACCATTTGACACGGATTGTTGGAGAAATGGTGTTTGCTTATCATCTGAATTATGGCGCATGGGGTTTTGAATACCGCTTTCAACAAAGAACTCGGGAATGGGATACGGGCAAATCTGTTTTTTTCGGCAGTTGTAGCCTGCAAAAATCTTTTTGAAAACAAGCTCGGAAAGTAGAAAAAATCCACGATTTTGCCACGAATTACACGAATTTTCACTAAATTCGTGTAAATTCGTGTAATTCGTGGCAACTTTCAACAGAAAAACCAATAATCTATCCCTGCTTTCAACTGATTTGCTTCCAAAAAATGATGAATTTCAACTTGTCCACTCGGTTGTGCCACCGCAACGATGATTTGTGGGTTATTCAAATTTAAAATATTTTCATAATGTGTTAAAATTTGATTATCAATGACATGCCCTACTTTTTTAACGTTATTCGTAACCCAATGTAACAATTCACTTACAATTTTAAGTTGGAATAATCGAATCAATTGTTTGCCTTTATCGCCTCCGCCCCAAATCACTAACGGGCGATTAGAATCAAAATTTAATTTTAAAAAATAATGTATTTTCAAATTAAAATATTGATTAGAAGCATAATTCGGGTCATTTCGGGAAGTGCGCGTTGCGGAATCCCGCCAATAATGAATTGGAAAATCGGTGTGCGCAACGATTTGAAACTTTTTTTCGTAAAATCTAAAACATAAATCATAATCTTCGGGATAAATATTGGGTTCAAAGGCACGACATGCCCGTAAATCTTCCCGTCGAACCATCCAACACGGAGACGGCAAAACACATTCTTTATAAATTTGCGTCCAAGATTGCCCATTGCGCATCAACTCATTCAACCAATTTTGATAACGCAAATAACCATTTTGAACCGTCGTATCTGAAAAATATTCAACGCATCCAGTCGCAATCGTTCCTTTGGGTTGATTTAAAATAATATTTTTTAAAACTTGTAATTTATTGATATTCATTATATCATCGGAATCCATCCGCGTTACATAATCGCCCGTACTGTGTTCAAACGCCATCCGCAAAGCAGGAATAATGCCTTTTTCCCTATTATTGAAAACCCGAATTCGAGGTTCTTTTTGTGCATAATTCAATAAAATGGAATACGAATCGTCGCTCGAAAAATCATTGACGGCAATCAATTCCCAATCCGTTTCCGTTTGGTTCAAAATGGAATCCACACACGCGGCTAAATATTTTGCTGTATTAAAAACAGGCATTAATATGGAGATTTTCATTACTTTTGTGACATGTTGATTATAAAAATATGTAAATGTACTGTTATTATTTTAAAAATTATCGAACAAAGCCTTACATTTGCGGTAAGTAATCATTAAAATAGACTTGTTATAAAGATGACATATTTAAAAGGCTCAAAACTATATTAAAATACATCGAAAATATTTTTTTTAATTTTTTTGACCTTTTGAATGCACTAAAACGGTGCAAATGTTGTTCAGGAGTACGAAGGTTTTTTGTAAACGTTTACTAACTTTTTTAAAAAAAAATTTCGAGATGGATTTAATGAAATTGTTGCAAGGGCAACTTACAGAACAAGTCATCGGACAATTAAGCCAACAACATGACCTCCCAAAACAACAAACGGGACAAGCGGCTAATGCGATTATGTCTGTATTGATGGGTGGTTTGGCGAAAAATGCGGCAACGCCTCAAGGTGCGGCTGCATTGGATAAAGCCCTTGATAAACATCATGATGGGAGTGTTTTAGAAAATATTATGGGGATGTTGGGCGGCGGCGCGCAACAAAATCCTGCTCTGCCTGCTTCGGGGTTTGATGCGGGTGGTCTTTTGGGTAGTATTTTAGGCGGCGGCGGTGGTGCTGCGGGTAATATTTTAGGTAGTATTTTGGGCGGCGGCAGTTCGACTCCTGCAAAAGCGACGGATGGCGCGGGTATTTTGGGACACATTTTGGGCGCGCAACAAAATGGTACGATTGCTAAAATTGCGGCGATGTTGGGAATTGACCAAGGTAAGATTTTGGCGATGATGTTGCAATTAGCACCGATGATTATGGGCGTATTGGGGCAACAAAAACAAGCGCAAGGTTTGGGTGCAAGTGCGTTGTCGTCTATTTTGGCGAGCAGCGTTTCGGGCGCGTCACAGTCGGGCAAAAATCCATTTATTGGTATCGCAACTTCGATGTTGGATAAAAACGGCGATGGAAATATCACGGATGATTTAATGAATATGGGCAAAGGGCTTTTAGGCAACATGTTCAAAAAGAGATAACGATTGGGTTATGAATGATTTACGCTAAAACAAAATTGCGCACATGTTACAATGGGCGCAATTTTTATTTTCAGAACAAACCATGTACACAAATCACTTTTCCATCCGCCTTTTTTGCCGCTAAAAGTTGTTGATTTTCAAGCGTAGAAGCATAGTTTTCAACGTGATACAAATGATATTGAATCGCTAAATGTTTGATTCGTTTCAACTGAATCCCTGTGGCAAACAATCGCCATTCTAAATCGGTATCTTCTCCAATCCCCGCTTTGACATAATCTTCGTCATAACCGTTAATTGCCACTAACGCACTTTTATGAATGCTCCAATTACAACCCCAAATGCCCGTTTCTGTTTGAATAACGGGTTTTTTAAAAGGCAAATAAAAAGCGCAATCAATTCGTTTACAACGATTTATGATAAAATTAAAAATAGAAAGTAATTTTAAATCATTGGTTTCATATAACTTGTCTGTCAAGGTTTTGGAAAGCATGACGCGCCGACCGAAGAGTGCGAAACCTGTTGTTCGATGTTGATAATGTTGCAGTAAGAAATGCGGGTGCAAAATGCAGTCACCATCCATGAAAACCAAATAATCACTGTCTGCAATCCGAATCGCTTGGTTTAAAGCCTTATTTTTTCGGAAACCGATATCGGGTTGAGCGACGTGTTTGATGGGGAAAAAAAATTTATGACTCGCGTTTTTCACGAAAACTGCCATGTCCAAAGCATTGTTATCTTCGGCGACGATGGCTTCAAAATCTTGAAAACGTTGGCGCGCAAGGCTTCTGAAAATGAGGTCGAGCGCGGGTATATTTTTATAGACGGCGATGATGATGGATAATGCAGGCATAAAAAGTAGGATTTTGGAATTGGGATTAAATGGGATTTTTTTGGGATTAAATGGGATTGATTTTTTTTGGATTATGTAGTTTCTCAGTACGTGACAAAAAATACTTTTCATCACAGATTGAACAGATTCCACGAGATTTTCACAGATTTTTTTTGATTTTAAGCATTGAAAATCAAAAAAATCTGTGAAAATCTC
>JBDKKX010000486.1:0-4459 GCA_039795795.1 Bacteroidota bacterium
GAATTCGTCACATCGTAAAAATGTTCGCTCCGAAACAACGCATTCAAAACTGGTAGAATATTATATTGATTGTCTCTGAACAAGTTCGCTAATGGAACAATAACATTTGCTTCTATATCTGCGGTGATTTTGTAATATACGAAAAAGCGATATAATTTCCGAATAATGAATAATGCGACATCATTTTTAGCAAAAATCAGGTCTAAAAGGGCATTTAGCTCCGTCATCCCGCCCGACGCACCCGAAGCATAATTAATCGTCGCGTTGCCATAAAAACTTGAAAACACTTTATTGGACGTGTCGTGTAAACTTGAGTCGTAAGAAACGAGGTTATCGGGCCAGCTGACACGCCAACCTGTCAACACTTTCGCTGCCATTTGCACATCGGTTTCAGTGTAAATCGGCGAAGCATCCTTGCCAATCGTGAACAATTCTTGTAATTCGCGGGCATAATTTTCATTTGGCGCGTAGCGCGTGTTCAATTGCCCGTCGAGATACTGCAACATCGCAGGTTCAATCGTCATCTCCCGAACCATGTCTTTGAAATTGCCCAGCGCGTATTTCCGCAGCACCGCCACATACGAATACGCAGGAATCGGGTCTGTAACCACATCGCCGATACTCACAGGCAAGTGATTGTGCCAAAACAAAACCATTTTTTCTCTAATATTGCGGTCTTGATTCCACATCAAACCCATCCACCAACCGCGCAACGATTGCAAACGCGGATATGGATAATCGCCTTTGAGTTCATGAATCCAAGTTTCGCCCAATGCCACATACGGGTCAGGCGTTCCGACATAATTTTGATAATCATTAACGGGTGGATTCGGCGCGGCGAGTACCGAGAGGAGTTCTGAAACCGATTGTTCCATGGTTTTGGTCAAAAAATAATTTAAATCGGCTTTTTTGACTCCGAACATCGTTCGGCGCAGTAAGTGCAACACTTGGGCGCGACCCCAAGTGCCTGCATAAGGTGTAATGGACATTCTTTAAAATCATTTTGTTTGAGTTGTTCAAATATTCGTCCACAAAGTTACAAAAAATGTATATATTTTATTGCAATTTTAAGGTAAAAAGAGGATAGATACGCTGGAATTTGGATTAAATAGGATTTTATGGGATTAAATGGGATTGATTTTTAAGATTTTTTTATTCTACTGAGTTGTTAAAGTTGTAATTTATAAAAAATTGATTTTCAATCCCGTAGGGATGTCCGTTTGGTAACTCCAAACCCGCCCCGCCCCAAAAAATCCCGTAGGGATGGTACTGGGGTTGTTTAAAAGGATCATCCCTACGGGATTTTGGGGGTTAGAACCGTGTTTTAGTTACCCAAGAAAAATCCCTACGGGATTGAAAATCATTTTTTTATACATTCTAACTTTAACAACTCAATAGAATAGTAAAAAAGATGACAGGTATGTTTTTGTGATGTTCCACATAGAACGGGATGATTAAACGCACCAATGCGTTCCATGTGGAACATAAAAAAAAATGCGTCCATTTTTGCAAACGGACGCATTTTTTTACATGTTCCACATGGAACGCGGGGAAAATCTCCCTATTTTTTAACCTTATTATAAAAATCAGACCACATTTTAGCCGCCGTTTCTCTGCCGCCCATGCCAAATGCAACGGCTATCGCCACCGCGACCGAACCAATCAACAACGAAAATGCTAAACTCACAATGTCATTCGCAATGCCCATCGACCGCAAACCCATCGCAATAAAAAGCGACATTGCAGCAACTCGCGCAATTGATGCCATAAATCGACTATCTTCATTTTTCGCCAACGCGCTAAAAATTTGATTCGACGCAAACGTACCCGCAACAATAATCGCTAATCCTAATGCGATTTTGCCGCAAACGTGTAAAATACTCGTCATCAAACCGCTTAATTGGCTTAAACCCAATTTTTCCATGCCCGCCATCGCGCCGCCCAGCACGATAAAAGCAAATAAAAAGTTAGAAGCCGTATTAGAAATCCTAAAATCAGCACCGAACAAATCCGTTAAACCCAATTTTTGACCCAATTCATCCGTTTTCAAAGAGGTCAACAAATCGCGCAACAACGTCGATAAATATTTTCCACCAATATAAAATACCGTTATCAAAACAACTGCTGCAATAATATTTGGAATTGCATTAATAAAAGTATTCAACATATTTTTAGCTGGCTCTGAAATCGCTGTAATTTTCAACGCATCCAACGCCGCTATCAAAACGGGAATGAAAATAAAGATAAAAACGATTTGCTTGAATATTTTAACAAAATTAATTTCCGAAGAAATATTCGCTTTGGACATCATGGGTTGGATGAAATTGCTGCTCATCCCCACCACATTAGAAGCCAAAGTCGCCAAAATATAGCCCACATAACCGATGATACTCGCTGCAATGACGTTTGGAATGAAGGCAAAAAACTTACTTGCCATATTTTTGAGCGGTTCCAACACGTTGCTGACCCCCATCATTTCCAAAACAATCATTAAAACCATCAAAACCAAAAGGTAATAAACGAGTTTGCCAATCGCAATATCAGGACGCATACCATCCATGCCTAAGGATAATTTGGAAGTCAAACCCGAGCCATTCACAAGTCGAACCACCAAACCGCGCACGAGATCCGCCACGATTAAGCCAATACAGAGCACAACGACCGCGCCTAACGCGCCTGTGAGATGTGTCGAGATACCTGTAAGGAAATTGGTTAAATACTGTTGCATAATACTTTTTTTTAATTTTTTAAAACAAATAGGGTTGAATAACTTGCAAAGACATATAGCCTTTTCAAGCGAGTAGGTTGTTAGTTGGAAAAAATATTTTAGTGCTGGATAATCATACTTTCCACCGATTGACGTTGGAGTTCCGTCATTCTGACTTTGGCAGCCGCCGTCGTAGCAAATGCACCCGCGCTTAAACGATACAATTTGCCGTCTTTATAGATATTCAAATGATTTAATGGATAATTGTGCATCGCTATTTTTGCATTGTTTTCATCCGCAAAACTGCCGATAATCACATAATGCAACCCTTTTGTCAACCCCATTTTTATAGCAGTATCCGCTCCTTTCGCCGTGATGCCCGCATCCGCAGGAATGGTTTTGGGAACCACTGTTTTGGCAGCAGGCGCAACTTGGATATTGGCACTTTTGGGCAGTGGTTCAGCTACATGTGCCGTTTGGTGCAACGCGGATTTTGCAGGCGTAGCCTCTTTGACAACCGATTTTGCAGGTGTAACCGCTTTGACCACTGGCTTTACAGGCGCGCTATGGGTCGGCACCGCGACGGGCGTTGCCGCAACAGGCGTTGAAACCACACTTGGAATAACTTTAAGTGAATCTGTTTTCGGAACAGCAGCCGATTCTACAGGCAATTGCGACAAACTTGCCGCCTGTTTTTTCGTTTTATAAGAATTCACATAGTAATTTAACGCAACTAATGACCCGATGATGCCGAGCAAAGACACCACTGCAAAGGTTGTTATACTTTTCATAATGCTGATTTTGTTATCTTTAATATTCCCCGTAAATTTTTGTGACGCAAAGATGTTGCAAAAGTCATCTTTTTTTAGAAATATGTCAAATTTTTTTTAACAGACGGGTGGAATTTGGATTAAATAGAATTTTTTTTGGATTAAATGGGATTGATTTTTTTAGATTTTTAAGATTAATGCTCATTGAATTCCAAAAATTAATCTCATTAAATTCCAAAAAATGCCACTTAATACTAATTTTTATTAATATGAACCCAATAATACTGGAACATTTGTCGCAAGACCCGCGTTTGGCGACGATTTTGCCCCTTGTGACCCTGCCCGTTTTGGAATCAAGCAATGATATATATATTGCCTTGTTGGAGGCGGTGGTTTCGCAACAATTGTCGGTGAAAGCGGCAGATACGATTTTCAAACGCTTTTTAAACCTTTTTGAGGCACAAAACCCGACTCCCGAACGCATTTTAATGCAATCTATTGAAACGTTGCGCAGTTGCGGGCTATCGGGACAAAAGGCAAATTATATTCAAAATATTGCTACTTTTTGGCAACAGCCTGAGATACAAACACGCGATTGGCTTTCCGTAGATAATGATTTGATTATCAAAGAGTTAACGACGATTAAAGGCGTTGGAAAATGGACAGTAGAGATGATTTTAATGTTTAAATTGGGTCGATTGGACGTATTTCCAGATGCCGATTTGGGGATTCAGCAAGCGATGATTCGCCTTTACGGACTCGAATCGAAAGGTAAAGTATTAAAAAAAGAATTATGTGCAATCGCAGCTGCTTGGCAACCGTATCGGAGTGTCGCGAGTCGCTATTTGTGGCGTTGGAAAGATGCAAAAATATAACTTTCCCGAAATGAAATATCAAAAAACCGTAGAGGCAGGTCGTGACCCTGTGCTGTGTACATAAGTTCTTTGACAGATTATAATATGAATTGAGAGCCCCCGTTTGT
>JBDKKX010000487.1:0-4458 GCA_039795795.1 Bacteroidota bacterium
TTAAAAAGTGTGGATTGGATTACGAGTCCTGACGGATTAGGGATTTCGCCCAAGCGTATCACGGTTTCGACGGCGGGTATTGCTAAAATGATTCGGAAATTGGCGGATGATGAGGTGAAATTCAACCTCGCGCTCTCGCTGCATGCCGCAGATGATGCAAAACGGAATGAAATTATGCCGATTAATGAGCATAATAATTTGGAAGCGTTGACGAATGCGCTGGATTATTTTTATCAAAAAACGAAAAATCGCATCACTTTTGAATATATTGCGTTCCGAAATTTCAATGATTCGTTGCAAGATGCGGCGAATTTAGTTAAAATTTGTCGAAAAATTCCTGCACGGGTCAATATTATTGAGTATAATCCGATTGATAATGCTGTGTTTGAGAAGGCGGAGGAAACTGTAATTGACCGTTTTGCGCAACATTTGCGGGATAATCGGGTTGCGGTGACGGTTCGGAAAAGTCGCGGAAAAGATATTGATGCAGCGTGTGGTCAGTTAGCGAATAAGCAGTAATTTACACCTGTCAGGTTTGAAAAACCTGACAGGTGTGTTTGATTTATATTTGTAAACCATTAATTATCAACTTATAATGAAGATTCAAAAAAGAATAGCAGTGCTTGCAGGAGACGGCATTGGTCCCGAAGTCGTTGACCAAGCGATTAAAGTATTAAAAGCGGTCGAGAAGGCTTTTGGTTATGATTTTATTTTTAAAAAAGGTTTGGTCGGCGCGGCAGCGATAGATGCTACTGGCAGCCCGCTTCCTGACGAAACAATTGTGCTTTGTGACAAAAGTGACGCAATTTTATTTGGTGCGATTGGCGACCCCAAATATGACAACGACCCAAATGCCAAAGTCAGACCCGAACAAGGTTTGTTAAAATTGCGTAAAACCATGGGTCTTTTTTCTAATATTCGCCCTGTAAAAGCGTACAACACTTTGTTGCATATTTCGCCTTTGAAATCGGACAATATTAAAGGTGTTGATTTTGTGGTCTATCGGGAATTGACGGGTGGTATTTATTTTGGGAAGAAAACCCGTAGCGCGGATGGTCAACAGGCTTCTGACCTTTGCGAATATTCGGCTTATGAAGTGGAACGCATTGCAAATCAAGCATTTATGGCGGCGCGGTTGCGTCGGAAGAAGGTGACATTGGTGGATAAAGCGAATGTTTTAGAGACTTCTCGGTTGTGGCGCGACGTTGTGAAGAAACTTGCGGTGTCCTATCCCGATGTTGAATTGGATTTTTTGTTTGTGGATAATGCGGCGATGCAGTTGATTTTGAATCCGCGCCAATTTGATATTATTCTTACTGAAAATATGTTTGGCGATATTATCAGCGATGAGGCGAGTGTGATTACGGGTTCATTGGGGTTGTTGCCGTCTGCGAGTGTGGGCGCGAAAACGGCAATGTTTGAGCCGATTCATGGTTCGTATCCGCAAGCGGCGGGTAAAAATATTGCAAATCCGATGGCAACGATTCTTTCTGCGGCGATGATGTTGGATTATTTTGGGTTGAATGAGGCAGCGGAAGCCATCCGAAAAGCAGTTGATACGTTGTTAGAACAGAATATTGTTACGAAAGAATTGAATGCGGAAAAATATTATTCTACAAGTGAGATTGGCAATCGCCTTTCGGAACTTATTTTGAAACTTAAACCAACATCTGTTTAATGGCTTATTGAATTAGGATTTCTGATTCAAATAAAAAATATTATGAAAGTTGCAATCATAGATTACGGCGCGGGCAATGTCCGTTCTGTGCTTTTTGCGTTGGAGCGATTGGGTGTTGAAGCCGTTTTGACGGATGATTATCAAACAATTTGTTCGGCGGATAAGATTATTTTTCCCGGTCAAGGCGAAGCGCGTTCTGCGATGCGTCATTTGCAAGCACGCGGTTTGGACAAGTTGATTCCTCAATTGAAACAACCTTTTTTGGGTATTTGTATTGGCATGCAGCTTTTGTGTCAACATTCGGAAGAAAATGATACAAAATGTTTGGGTGTAATGCCTCAAAAAGTGCGTCGTTTTAAAGGCAATGACTTGAAAGTGCCGCATGTGGGTTGGAATACGGCTGCTGCGCGGATTGCGAATGCTCCGATTTGGCATGAAGATTCAAAATATTATTATTTTGTGCATAGCTATTTCGTTGAAAAGGGCGATTTTACGACGTTGAGTTGTGATTACGGAAATGGTTTTTCGGCAGGTTTGCAGAAGGATAATTTTTATGCGGTGCAATTTCATCCAGAAAAATCGGGGCGCGCAGGCGAATTGTTATTAAATCAATTTTTAAAAATAGGATAAGATTGGAACGCAAATGACGTGTTTTTTGGAACACATAGGTACATAGGACACATAGATTTTTATAATAAAATCTATGTGTCCTATGTACCTATGTGTTCCAAACACATAGGTACATAGGACACATAGATTAAAAACCTATGTACCTATGTGTTCCAAAAACACGTCATTGGTGTTCCAATCCGTATCGCATCCAATAACTATGTACATCATTCCAGCCATTGATATCATCGGCGGCAAATGCGTCCGTTTAACACAAGGTGATTATAATCAACAAAAAACGTATAACGAAAATCCATTAGAAGTTGCAAAGCAGTTTGAAGATGCTGGGTTGACTCGATTGCATTTAGTGGATTTGGATGGTGCGAAAGCGGGTCATATTATCAATTATGGCGTTTTGGAACGCATTGCGACGCATACTCAATTGCATATTGATTTCGGCGGAGGCTTGAAATCCAATAAAGATATTCAAATTGCTTTTAATGCGGGCGCGAAACAGATAACGGGTGGCACGATTGCGGTGAAAAATCGAGATTTGTTTTTACATTGGTTAAAAACGTATTCTAATGAAACCATTATTTTGGGTGCGGACGTGCAACAAGAGAAAATTGCAGTGCATGGTTGGCAAGAACAATCGAATATTGGTTTGACAGATTTTTTACAAGACTTTGTAAACCAAGGCATTCAATATGCAATTTGTACAGATATTTCCAAAGATGGTTTATTGAAAGGCGCGTCAACGGATTTGTATCAAAAGGTTTTAAAACAATTTCCGAATTTGAAATTGATTGCGAGTGGTGGGGTCAGTTCGTTGGAGGATTTGAAACAATTGAAACAAATGGGTTGTTTTGGGGCGATTGTCGGGAAAGCCATTTATGAAAATCGGATTACATTAACAGATCTTTCTAAATTTTAAAACAAGTACATATAAAGGAATATTTGCAACTTCAATGAATGTTATATCGGTATTATGCAAAATATTTTATTTAAAAAATTGATAATCAATAATTTAAATATATTTAATTAAAAAAAATACCAATACGAATGAATGCACCTATGTCCCCTATGTCCCTATGTGTTTGCAATGTTAACTAAAAGAATTATTCCTTGTCTCGACATCAAAGATGGGCGCACTGTCAAAGGGACGCAATTTGAAAACTTGCGAGATGCGGGCGATCCTGTCGAACTCGGCAAGCGATATTCCGACGAAGGCGCGGATGAATTGGTTTTTTTGGACATTACGGCTACGAATGAACGCCGAAAAACGTTGGCGGCATTGGTTCGGCGCATTGCGCGCAATTTAAATATTCCGTTTACAGTCGGTGGTGGCATCGCTTCTGTGGAGGACGTATTTGTATTGTTAGATAACGGTGCGGATAAAGTTTCTGTCAATTCGGCGGCGGTCAAACGCCCTGAATTGATTAATGAAATTGCACAAGCCTTTGGAAATCAATGTATTGTGTTGGCAATTGATGCCAAACCGATAGAGCAAGATTGGTTTGTGTATTTGAACGGCGGGCGCGTTAAAACGCCGATTCGATTGCTGGATTGGGCAGTGGAAGGTGCGAAACGCGGTGCGGGAGAAATTTTATTTACGTCTATGGCGCATGATGGCACAAAACAAGGTTTTGCAAATCATGCTTTAAGCCAAATTTCTGATGCTATTTCGATTCCTGTGATTGCGTCTGGCGGCGCGGGGAATATGCAAGATTTTTATGATGCTTACACGCTTGGAAAAGCGGATGCGGCATTAGCAGCGAGCATTTTTCATTTCAAGGAAATCGAAATCGCGGATTTAAAACATTTTTTACATCACAAAAATATTCCAATTCGGTTATAAAAATATGGTTCAAATTGATTTCAATCCAAAAGAATTGGATTTCCAAAAAGGGGGCGGATTGATGCCTGCTATTATACAAGATGTTGATAATCAATCGGTTCTAATGTTGGGTTACATGGATGAAGCGGCTTTAACGCAATCTATCGACGGGGGTAAAGTGACGTTTTTCAGTCGAACTAAAAACCGTCTTTGGACGAAAGGGGAAACATCAAATCATTTTTTGCACATTGTTTCGATTCAAAAAGATTGTGATAATGATACTTTGTTGATTCAAGCGCGTCCTGCGGGGGCGGTTTGTCACACGGGCGCGGAT
>JBDKKX010000488.1:0-4437 GCA_039795795.1 Bacteroidota bacterium
AAAATTAATCTCAATATAAGACACTCCGTTCGGAACAAATGAACTGCCTGAGCCGAAACTTACAGAATATAATTTCGGAACACTCAATTCCGCGCCGCGCAAAACCAAGGGTAATGATTCTCCAATTTCATAATTTGTCGGCGTTCCACAATTGGTTTTGCCATCAAATGAAAAATACGATAATGAACCACTTCTAAATTGGCAATCATTGGTGAATTTATATCTAATTTTAAATTCATTGGAATCGTTTGGACTCACATTGTTAAAACCTTTCAAACCTTGATGATGCAAAAAAGTATCAAGTAACGAAAAATCACGATATTCGTAAATTTTGCCTCTAATGTCTGAACCTACGAACGTCGGGTTGCCCAAAACACGGCGAAACGGCGTTCCAGACGGATAAGCAATTTCTACACTATTGGGTACCAAACTTCCACCCAAAATCGGCACAGTAAACCGCGTTCTCACATCCCGAACTTTACCCAAATCCGCGTTTTTCAACAAAACATCCAATGTCGTCGTATCACAAAGTGCTGGTGCGGACAACGATTGTCCCAAATAAGTCGCATCTAAAAATGGCGTTGCTGTATTCGTGAAACCATTGATTGTCAATTCATTACAAGGCGTGTATGCCGTCGGATTCCAATTGTTTGGAAACGCTTGACAATTCCAACCTGTTTTAATTTGCAAATCCGTGCGTCCACAATTCCGAACTTCTGCCTTCACTTCCACAATATTACAAATATCATCAATCGTTTTATCGGGCGTTGCGACCGCTAAACCATTCAAATAAGCAAACGCATTCCGTTGAGCATTCCCATAATATTGAACATTCGGTGTTAAAATACTATTTTGATTCGTAATATCCCTCACCGAAAGCACTTTGAATAAACCATCTGGAACAGCTACATTCGGCACAATATCCAAAAACGTTACTCCTGCATTCCCTTTTGCCGACGTATTACAAACTTTTACTGTCCAAGTTGCTATATCGTTCACCACTTGCGGATTGGGAGTCGTTACTGGCGTAAAAGTCAATTGCGGCGGGTCGGTATAATAAATATCGTTGCTACGGCTATCCCGAATCCGCAAAGCACAACTGCCATCCCCAATTTCATTCGCATAAAAACGGTCTTTGTAATAAATCGTCGGGTTAAACGCAAACCGATTATCCCCTGTCGCACTGCCTTGAGAAGAACGACAATTTGGTAAAGCCTTGATTTTCAATGTAAAAATCGTTCCTACATACGCCGCATTGTAAGACGGCACTCTCCGCAACGTATCAAAATAAGCCACATATCTTCCCGAACCATCCAAATTGGCTAAATTGAAAAAGTTATTGCCATGAATTGGGTGATCCACCATCGAAACTTGCACTTGCGTCGAAAAAGCCGTCACAAACGCAGGATCATAATTCAAAACAATCGAATCGACCGCAACCGCCTGCCGATATTCATTCGGAAATTGTTCGTTGAAACCATTATTAATATTGATAATCTGCCATGTCAAACCCGCTTCTTCACAACCTTTTGGAGCTTGCGCACTCGTTGCAGGTTGAAAAGTCGTTTGAACTTTGCCCAACGTAAACACATCTCCAAAATTATCACAATAATATTGATTCCCGCCATCCGTGTAAAAACCATAACCGCGCAATTCAGGGATTTTTTTGAAAACCCGCGTGTACGGTCCGTCTGGATTCACACTAAAATCCGCATACAAATGAATCGAATCTCCCGCGTTCAAAACGCCAAGCCCTAAACCGCGCAACGCATCATTCAAATCAAATTTCACTTTTTTGATGCTATCGCGTCGCTCCACCGTCACTTTTGAGGCATCCACCGTCCCAAAATACGATTGACCACCCTTCACCACCCGAATTTTTGCCTTTCCAAACGTGAAAATATCATTTAAACGATTTGCGGTTGCCGTTCTATCACTATTTTCATACGTAATCACTACGCCCAAACTGTCCGAAAGTGAGGTTTGACCCACCACATTGAAAACCGTCATCCGAACCGAATCGCATTGAATCGCAGCTTTCACATTCGCCCGCGCAGGATTCATTTTAGTCGTATAAGTTTTATCCGTATAACCAAAAGTCGTTCTTTCCGCCTTGAAAGCCGTCGTTTTCAAACCTTTCGTACAATCATAAATCGCATTCGGCACACACGGCGGCTCTGCATAGTGAATTTGCGGACCTTTCAACGTATCACAATAATACGTATGACGACACTCACACGGCGGACAATAAAATTCCATCGCCATCGGAAACGTTGTCGCCCCAGGAGTCGCGCCACAAGTCGCCCGAAAAGCCAATTGCAACGTATAATCCCCATTCAAATACGCCGAACCCGACAAATCAAACGCCATATATAAGGTGTCGTTTGAAATCCGCGAGTTCAACAACCGCAATTTATCCGTGTAACGCAACAAAATCGTCGAATCAGGCACAGGCGTAATCCCATTCGTCAACCGCACTTTCACAATCATCTGCTCCTGCCCATTGCAATTTTTCTCAAAATTGAAAATATTCCGACGCTCTTTATGCTCAATGTAGAAAATTTTATTATTCGTAAATGCATCAGGTTCAACACCATTCTCACTTCCATCATTCGTATTCAAAGGCGCGAAATATTGAGGACGCACAAAATTATTCCGACGACCACAAAAATCATCATAATCAATCTGCGCGCCGAAACTCGTTTGAAAATCATTCACGCAATTCGCACCCGTACCCGCTACCCCACATTGCACCTGATATTCCACCGAAACTTGCACCGACGCACCTTTTGGCAAATCATTGTAAAAACCATCGCCATCCAAATCTGCCAAACCGCCATTCCCATCAGGGTCATTGCGAAATTGTGCGTGATTCCGCAAATCAATGATTGCACTGGAAGGATTCAAAATCACTGTATTACCAATCGTGATTTTTGAAATATAAAACGCATTATCCCTCAACCCAACATTGTTTCCCAAACCAATGCCCAAAGCAACATTTTTCATCACCGCCGTACCCGCGTCAATTTCCACCCCATTATTCGTAAACGTCACCGTTGAAACCCCCATTTTGCAATACCCCCCTGTCACACTTGGAATCGTTCCCGAAGGTTGAAACCCAACATACACCACTCCATCCGCCAAACGCACTAAATCTTGGCGCGTTACCGCATTGCAAAAACGCTCAAAACAACCCCAACTCGCCACTTGCGTACTCAACCGACTCCGACTACAATTCGCAATACAAGCGTTCTCAACAATCGTCACCGTTTCATTTGGTTCAAACAACGTATCTTGGTCTGCCAACGTACCCGCAGAACCCCGCGTATTATACCGAAAAACATCGCCCGACAACACCGCTTTTACAATCGTATCCCCATTCAAAAGCGGCGATTTTGTGACAGCAATTTGCTGTCCATTCACCGTCAAATGCGTGATTGTAATCCCTGCACCTTGCGTATTTGTATATTCAAAATTTTTCAAAAAACCTTCTGCTGCACTATTTGTCACCGTAATTTTCCGTGTAAAACAATCCTTTATACGCAAACCCGCCGTTACCGAATTCGTAGAAGTCATCGTCAAATACGGGACTTTTATCGCATCCCGATAACTGGACATCGCATCTATTTCTGTAAGTGATTGATTATCAAACTGATAGGCAAAATTCCATTTATCTACAACCGCCAAAGAATCATTGCGCGAAAGCGAATCCGTCAAACTACAATCCGCAACCATGGCATACGAAATCTGAACACTTGAAAGATTATTCGGATCCAAATTCGGCAATTTAAAAACAGGTCGATTTGGATTAGAATTATTCAATAAAGTCACGCCCGCCGTCGAACCTGCTGCGTTAAATGCCATCAACCGAATGCCTTTGAACAATTGAACCGTCGCTGTCACGTTCCCGCGAACCGTTGACGATACGCCTTCCGTACGCACCACCGCCGTCACCGTTTGCGCGTCACCGCAGACGTTTAGGAAGCGCGGCGCGGAGGCAGCATCTCGCCAACCTACTGTAAGATTATTGTTTTGGGCAAAAATAGGATTTAAAACAGAGGCAATAGCACCTAAAAGCAAGCACAAGTACGTGCGGAACATGTATTCGTTTCTCATGAGTTATAGGATTATAAGTTTGCTCGGAAAAAACCGTAACGGTTTTTTTTTAAATTAAATGGGTTAAAACAAAATATCGCTGAGAAAAAATAGCAGATTGAGCTATGAAGGAGGGCATTCTAAGGCGCAATCAAGTCACGGTGTGGAGGGATACCGTTAGCGGTACAAAGATAAAGCCGTTCGTGTCAAAGAATCAACTTTTTGTGACAGATTTATAGGGTAATTTTTGAATTTTTATTATAAGTATTTTTTAAATACTCTGATTTGGGTATATGAAATCTATTTTGCAGGGCGTTGGAATTAGGATTAAATGGGATTTTT
>JBDKKX010000489.1:0-4421 GCA_039795795.1 Bacteroidota bacterium
TTTAAGCATTTTATACAAATACAACAATTCTATCAAAAAAACGTTTGACTTATTAGGTTAAACTCATAAATTGGGTCGAGTATTTATAGAAATTTTAGTTTTATTTTCTAATACTCCATTTTTCTTTTGTATCGCGAATCTCAATATCTCGAATCTAAAACGATGAAACGATTATTAAATATTATTGTCCTTTTTTGTATAACAAATAGTGTTTTGGGGCAAATCCAAACCTATAAACGTGGACTTGCGAGTTTTGATAAAGGACAATACGACTTAGCCATTAAAGATTTGACGAAGGTAACGAATATTGCCGAGACCGAAAAAGCCAATCTTTATTACAAAATTGCCGAATCGTATCGACTTTCAAACCGCTGGGTTGAGGCTGTTCCATATTACGAAAAAGCATTTGAAGCTAAAATAGCTAATCCAGAAGCTCATTTTCATTATGCTTTTGCTTTAAAAGCAGCAGGAAATTATGATTTGGCTCTTAAAGAACTCCAACAATTTATTGATTCAAAAAGTACCATCAAAGCCTATAACGAAAAAGCATATCGTGAAGTAAATACGCTCAAAACAATTGATGAAATCAAGAAAAAACAAAGTGTTGTAGCTTTTAAAAACCTTTCACAAGTCAACACTAAAGGTTCTGAATTTGCTCCAATGGTAAGGGGTGACGAACTTATTTTTACGGCTTCACGCAAAAGTAAAACCTATTCTAACGGATTGCCCTATGTTGGACTTTATAAAGTGAAAATTGATAAGACAATTTCGGAAATGGGCAAAATTGAAAAATTTAGTGACGCCATTTTTGACGACGAACGCAACGAAGGAACACCAACTTTTTCACCTGATGGCAAAACCATGATTTATGCGAGAGGAAATACTGGCAAACGTAAAGACCTTTCTCCAGATATGGATTTGTACATTGCTCGCTATGTTGACGGCAGCGGTTGGACTGAACCTCGTTACGTAAGTGCTTCCGATTCGGCTAGTTGGGATGGAAGCCCAGCGTTTTCTAGAGATGGAAAAACTATTTATTTTGCTTCCAATCGGCCAGGTGGGTTTGGTGGACTAGACCTATACCGTGTAAACATGGATGCATCTGGTCGTTTCGGGAATCCTGCAAATATGGGAAAAGAAATTAACACAGCAGGTGATGAGATGTTTCCTTATGTATCAGAAGACGGAAAACTTTATTTTGCCTCTGACGGGCATCCTGGATTAGGAAAACTTGACCTTTTCTTGGCGGTTAGAGCTGGTGGAAAAGTAACCGTTGAAAATATGGGTATTCCGTATAACTCAAATATGGATGATTTTGGTTTGGTGATGAGTAAACGTGGCGATGTATTTTTCTCATCAAATAGAGCTGGCGGTTTGGGCGACGATGATATTTATTATTATGAAGCACCAACTAAAACCGAATTAACTGACAATGATGACCCATCGAAAAACCCATTGCTTTCTCCAAAAATAGGAAATCCTGATAGCACAAGCAAAGTTTTAGAAATTAAAACGGTCAACTATTATTTGGTAGGTACAATAACTTCAAAAAATTCGGCTAACGTTTTTACACCGCTTGACTCTGCAAGAGTAAGAATTGTAGATGCAGACCAAGACCAGATAATCACTGAACTTACGACTGGTAAAGATGGAAAATTTGGCCCAATTCCATTAAAAGTAGATGGTAATTACTTGGTAATGGCAAAGAAACCTAACTTCTTGACCAATCGTGAAGAATTCTCCATGTCAGGTCGAGATATTCCGCAATCATTATTGAAAAAACCAGTTACAGATACCACTTTTTATACTTCATTAAATTTAGAACAGGTTTTTGTAGGCAAAACTTTTAGAGTTGATAACATTTATTATGATTTAGATAAATGGGATATTCGTCCAGATGCGGCGACTGAATTGAATAAATTAGTACAAACGTTGAATGATAATCCGCAGATAAAAATTGAATTAGGCTCCCATACTGATGCCCGTGCAACCGAAGTTTATAACCTTCGCTTATCACAAAAACGTGCAGAATCTGCTATTAATTATATTGTTTCAAAGGGTGTTGCTCGTGAACGTCTTTCTGCCAAAGGTTATGGCGAAAGTGAGTTAATTATCAAAAATGCTAAAACAGAGGAAGAACACCAAACTAATCGTCGGACTGAATTTAAAGTCGTAGAAATAGAATAAAACCAAAACAGTCATTTTATCGTTTATTATATTGAGCGTGTCATGTTTCGCCTTGACACGCTTTTTTTATGAATCAAAACTTTAATAATTTATGAAAAAGACATTTTTTGCTAGCCTTGCATTAAGCCTAATTATTTTAATATTATCTTGCAGTTCAACCACAAAACCTGCTGAAAAAATTGTCGATAAAACTGTTTATGGCCCAACCGAAAAAGCCTATTTTGCAGCAGGCTGTTTTTGGTGTGTCGAAGCTATTTTTGAAAGTTTAAAAGGTGTAAAAGAAGCTGTTTCAGGTTATAGCGGTGGGCATACCAAAAATCCAACTTATGAAGATGTAAATACTGAATTGACAGGTCATGCCGAATCGGTAGAAGTAATTTATGACCCAAAAATCATTTCTTACGAAACGCTTCTAAAAGTTTATTTTGCATCTCAAGACCCAACACAAGTGAAAGGTCAAGGCCCAGACCGTGGAGATTCGTATCGTTCGATTATTTTTTATCAGAATGAAAGCGAAAAAGTAGCTGCCGAAAACTATAAAAAACAATTAAATGCTTCTGGAAAATATAAAAAACCTATTGCTGTTGAAATTGTACCATTTCAAATATTTTGGAAGGCAGAAGGCTACCACCAAGATTACGAAAGAAATCATCCTGAAAATCCTTATGTACAAAATGTTTCTATTCCAAGAATTGAACGCATGAAAGCTCAATTTCCAGAGTTATTGAAGAAATAAAATGATTTAGCTTTTGTGAAATTATTTCATACGTTCGGGATTTTCACTCACAAAGGCAGACCAACCTTTCTTTTTTGATGAATTACCTGTGAGGGCCTTAGTTTTGCCGTGCATGTAATGGCAAACCGCAACACCCAAAGCATCGGTTGCATCAAGAAATTGAGTTTCAAGTTTCGTTTTTAATAGATGTTCCAACATATATGCCACCTGCTCTTTGGTGGCATTTCCATTTCCAGTAACCGATTGTTTTACTTTTTTTGGTAGATATTCAACAATTGGTACTTCACGGTTCAAAGCGGCTGCGATTGCCACGCCCTGAGCTCGTCCTAATTTCAACATTGATTGCACATTTACACCGTAAAATGGAGCTTCAATAGCCATTTCATCAGGCAAATATTCGTTTATTAGTTGTGTTATTCGTTCAAATATTTTCTTCAACTTCAATTCATGTGAACTATATTTGTCAAGTTTTATTACACCATATTGGATTAAAGTCAATGTATTTCCTTGTACAGAAATAATTCCGTAGCCCATCACACGTGTACCAGGGTCAACCCCTAATATTATTTTATCTTGTTTATCTTGATTCATAGATGCAAATTAACTCAAAAATCTCATATCTTACGTCAAGTCGAGCAATGTGGTGGATAAAAACTGGTATCTTTTTACTCGTTCTATTTATGCTTTATAACTTAGTCAAAACTAAAATTGAGCATTTGAGCGAATTTAAGCAAAGTTTCAACCCATTATTGCTAGCAAGTAACCGATTAATACTCATTGTCATAATTTTATTCACACCCATCAACTGGGCATTTGAAGCTTGGAAATGGCAGAAATTAGCTTCAAAAGTAGAAAAAATAAGTTTCTGGAATGCTTATAAAGGCGTTTTGATAGGTTTAACATTTGCCACTGCCACTCCAATGATGATTGGCGATTATGCAGGAAAAATTTTGATGTTAAAAACAGATAAACGCTTACAAAGCGTTGGAGCAGTTTTACTCGGAAATAGCCTTCAGCTATACATTTCGCTACTTTTTGGCACAATAAGTTATATTTTTTTTGTATTTTGTGTAAAACCCACACCTATTGTCATACACATCGTTATAATTACTTTTTTATTGATTTGTTTAGTTTTTGGAATTTTCTTAGGCATTAATTTATCAAATATTAATCAGTTTTTATCAAGAAATAAATTGTTTGAATATTCAAAAAAATACTTAGGCATTTTAGAAAACTATGCTCTAGCCGAACTAAGAAACCTATTCATCATTTCAACTTGTAGATACATCGTTTTTACATTTCAATTTTTATTGTTGTTTAAGATTTTTCAGATTAATCTACCAAATTCAGTCCTTTTAGCTGGAATCGGAATCATTTTCTTAACAAAAACTTTGATTTCCATACTCAATGCTTTGGGAGATTTAAGCATTCGAGCATTAACTTCTATTTATTATTTTAGTTTTTTTGGAGCAAATATCGCATCTATTTCTTCGGCAAC
>JBDKKX010000490.1:0-4409 GCA_039795795.1 Bacteroidota bacterium
TTTCTTTGAGCAGGTTCAAGCATAGCAGGTCCCGTAAATTTTTGACACAAATCATCCGCTATTTTGCCCATCATTTCCGCTTTATTTTCGGGTTCTGCCTGTTGCAAAAAAGAGGCTGCATGGGGCACCGCTTGTGCGACCGCCCGTTTCAACCAATAACGCGCTTTGATTCGATTTTGTGCCACCCCATTTCCATGCAAATACAATTGACCAACCAGCAATTGTGCCAAAGGAAAACCGCCTTTTGCCGCTTTTTCGCTCCAAAAAAAGGATTTCTGCAAATCTTTCCCAACGCCTTCTCCTTCCATGTAAGCTGCGGCAAGGTTATACATTGCCTTAAAATCCCCATTATCCGCCGCTTTTCGATACCATTCGACCGATTTTGCGACATCTTGGGGCTGTTTTGCCCAACCTTTGCTGTAAAGCGCGCCAATATTATATTGTGCTTTTGCATAATCTTGTTTTGCTGCTTTTGTGTACCATTTAAGGGCTTCTATGGTATCTTTGGGCAAGCCGCGTCCTGCAAGATGACAATTTCCGAGATTGGTTTGGGCGGCGGCATACCCATTTTGAGCCGATTTTTTATACCATTTAATAGCTTCGGATAGATTTTGCGGCACACCATTGCCCATTTCGTAGGCAAATGCCAAATCATTCATTGCTTCCAAATTGCCTTTGGCAGCACCGTCGCGCAATTCATCCAGCGTTTGCGCGGGCAACCAAACAACATTTTGAAATAAAAATACGAAAAAAAAATACTTTAAACCTTTTGAATACATGTTCAAATTCATCATGTAGATTGGGATAGGGTCTTAATTTTGAAAATAAAAAAACAAAAATACAAAAAAATCCCTCATCTTGCATTGAAAATTGTAAAATTATATCACAAAAAATTTGAAATCAATTTTTCGTGAACCGATTGATTTAGAGCATTGTTTATGTGGTGCACAACCACTTAAAGGACGTAGAAAAACCTAATTTTGCGCTCAGTATTTCGGCACAGATGGAACAGATTCCACGAGATTCTCACAGATTTTTTTTGATTTCAAGCATTAAAAATCCAAAAAAATCTGTGAAAATCTCGTGGAATCTGTTCCATCTGTGATGAAAAGTATTTTTGTCCCGTACTGAGCGCAAAAATAGGTTTTGCCACATCAACATTCGGGTTGTTTTAAATGAAATTATCCAATTTTGAATATTTACCAACATGATTCATCCACAGACACTTAATAATATCGTTACAGCCGAAGATTTGCAATCCCTTCGGCTTGATTTTGAAGCTCAATTAGCTGCTTTGCACCAAGCAAATCAAGATTTGGCGGCTCAAAACCGTCAACTCCAAGCAACGTTAGCCGAAGATGCTGTTTTTTACAACGAAGCCCCTTGTGGTTATCATTCCACCGATGCAAAAGGCATCATTTTGAGGATGAATGATACTCAATTGAATTGGTTAGGGCTGACGCGAGAAGAGGTGATTGATAAAAAATTTTATTGGGAATTGGGTACGCCCACGAATTTGAGCGTGACACAATTACAAGCTACTTTTGAAACTTTTAAAAAAACAGGCTTTGTTCAAGAGTTACGCTTTGATTTGAGGGCGAAAGATGGCAGTTTTCGACCTGTTTTAATCAGTTCTGTCGCTGTTTATGATGAAAACGGTAATTATAAAATGTCTCGTTCTACGGTTTTTGACGTGAGTGGGAATTATCATCGAGTGCGCGAAATGCGTTTGATGAATGAGCAATTGTATAATTTGAATCAAGATAAAGACCGTTTTATTGGCATGGCTTCTCATGATTTGCAAAATCCGTTGGCTGCTATCAGCATGTGTGGCGAATTGTTGGAAAAAACGGGGGCGGGATTTAGTGATTTACAAAAAAGATTGGTTAAAAATATTCGGCGTTCTTCGGCGCGGATGTCGGCTTTGATTGCGGATGTATTGAATATCAATCGAATCGAACGCGGTTCGTATCAAATTGAAGTGACGGAACTGGATTTGAAAACCTTGGTTTGGGATATTGTGAGTCGGCATGAAGTGTTTGCGTCAGCAAAACGGATTATTTTGAGTTTAGACGCGCCGAAAGGCAATTGGAAAGTTAGGACGGATAGAGGGGCAGTTTCCCAAATTGTTGAAAATTTGTTGTCTAATGCGATAAAATTCTCCTATTTTGACAAAAAAGTGGGGGTTAAATTGGTGAAAACAGTGGAAGGAATACAGATTCGGATTCAAGATGAAGGTCAAGGGATTCGTTCTGCTGAAATGCACTTGCTGTATCAACGATTTCAACGCCTTTCTGCTTTGCCGACGGCGGGCGAATCCTCGACGGGTTTAGGCTTATCGATTGTTAAAGAAATGGTGGAGCTTTTGAAAGGAACGATTGATTGCGAAAGCGAATGGAATGTTGGGACAACTTTTATTGTAATTTTACCTTATTTATAATTTGGGCTTAAATTCTTTACTCTTAGTACGGGACAAAAAAAAGGTGTAGAGCGAATGGGAACACGGAGGACACGGATTTTGCGAATTTACGCGGATTTTTTGGAGTTTATGCTGAATTTTAAGCCTAAATTCCAAAAAAATCCGTGTAAATCCGTAAAATCCGTGTCCTCCGTGTTCCAATGGTATCGCAACCCCCAATAATATTTTGTCTAAAAATTAAATTTTACCCTTTTAAGACAGCCACTTTTATTTTGGTCTTTTCAAAAGTTGCCATGTACTATCATGGCGCGCCCAAGCATACCCTTCTGAAAATTTATTAACCGTTTCGTATTGAAAAGGAATTTTAATTTCGCCTTTTGCATTCACAAAGCCCCGTTTCCCATTCAATTGAACGGGAAAAAGACCTTCCGAAGCCGCGCCACACCATTCATACTTATCTGGCGTAATCACTTCCACCCCTTTAAGATTCACAATGCCCCATTTGCCATTCAAACTAACGGGTATATGACCCCCTAAAAAATGCAAATCCATCTTATCATATTTCAACGGAACAACCAACGTGCCTTGTTTATCAATCGCACCATATTTACCATTTTTCCGAACCACCGCCAAACCTTCCGAAAAATCTTCCGCCATATCATATTGCGGTTCCACTGCCACCGTACCCGCTTTGGTGATATATCCAAAGAGGTCATTCGTGGAAACCCGCGCCAATCCCTCCGAAAATTTATCCCGCCTATCCGATTTGACATCCAAAACCGTTCGCCCCGCCGTATCCACGTAATAAAATTTACGACCATCTTCCACCGCCGCTAATCCATCCGTAAAGTTTTGAGTCCAACTATAACGCAATGAAATCCGTTCACGCCCTTCCCGATTCACAAATCCCCACATGCTACCCCGTTTCACGGCGGCAAAACCATTTGAAAATTGAGATTCACAATCATCATATTTTAAAGGCACAATTGTATCGCCCTTGTGATTGACAAAACCCATTTTTTTGTTGGATTCAACAAACCCTAAACCTTCCGAAAAAGGTTCCGCATCATCATAAACGGGTGGAATCACCATTTTACCCGTTTTGTCAATGAAACCATGTTTGTTGTTCACTGTCACCGTCGCCAATCCCTCTGTAAACATCCAAGCATTTTCGTATTGAACTGGAATGACTTCCACGCCGTTTGTGTCCACGAAACCCCATTTGTTGTTGCGACGCACAGGGGCAAGTCCCTCTTGGAACCAAAATGTTTTATCATATTTTTCAGATAGTTGAATCATCTTTGAATTTGAAGTCCCTGATTTAGAACGGTCACAACTCGTCGCAAAAAGCGTGACCCCCAAACACATCCAATAAAACTGGTTGTTCATTTTTGTAAGAATTAATTTGGGCGCAAAGAAACGGATTTTTTAAACCATCTCCGCGATAAATGTACTTTTTTATAGATTTTTTATGCTTTTTAAACCTTTTTGAGTTAAAAAAACATCGGGCTTGAAAAATTATAAATACTTTTTTTATTTATAATTAAAAGAAAAATCTAGACCGTAAGGAACATGTTACCAATAAGAAACGTAAGTAAAAAACTTTAAATCGTTGGTTGTCATCTACTTATTACCAAAATTCGGTTAGTGCTTGGCACGATTTTTAGGACTTTGGACACCAAGTACATAAACGGGAGAAAGGGTTTAAGGATTTGCTGAATCATGCAGTCAATCCCACCGCTTTCTTTTGCATACTATTTTATTCTAAAACTACACCGCGTTCTAAAACTTATTCTTCCTCATGAAAAAACTTTTACTCTTTAGCCTGAGTCTTTGGATTACTTGTCTGCACGCGCAATCCGCACAGATTGGTTTCATTCATCAAGATTCAGTCGTCGCCAGAAGTGCCGATTGTCAACTCGGCGTGGCGGTTTGCATCGATAGTTTTACTTACGATGATTTGAGTAATTACAAATTTACGTTGGACGGT
>JBDKKX010000491.1:0-4405 GCA_039795795.1 Bacteroidota bacterium
ATGTTCCTATGTGTTTCCAAAATCTATGTGTTTCCACCAAAAGTACGGATGAACCTTTTTTTTGTCCCGTACTGAGATTTTAATCCTAAAAATCCTAAAAAATCAATCTTATTTAATCCCAAAAAAATCCTATTTAATCCCAATTCCAACGTACCACGCTTCAAGAACGGCGTAAATTATCCAACAATTCGTTCAAAAGGCGCGCATCGGCTTCACTAATCACTTTTGCCTTTTCCGTGATAGCGTATTCCAACAAATGGTTTGCTTCGTCCACCAAATTAGCACCATCTGCCGTAATCGACACTTCGACACGGCGGCGGTCATCCTCCGAAATACGGCGTTCCACCAATCCTTTTTCCATCAATTTATCCACCAATCGAGAAGTATTGGAATTTCTATCCAACATTTTGTCGGTCAAAGTACGGATAGATGCGGGTTCATCCATCAAACTCAATACGCGCAACAAATTAAACTGTTGCGAAGAGAGATTAAATGGTCTGAGCATCGTCGTTATGGCATAATCCAACCAAGAAGCCGTAAATCGAATATTGATTATTGCTTTAATATACTCGTTTGCAAATTGTTCTTGATTAAGTTCCTTGTCAATTTTCATTAAGAGTCATCGTTAGTTATGGCAAATATAACAAGATATTTACTGTCTGCAAAACTTTGACCTTGTTTTTCATGGTTTTTTTGTAATTATTTTGTTAGGAATATTCCGCTTATTTATATAGTGTTTCTATTATATTTAATTTCAATGATTTTTATATTACGGAAATTAAAATAATGAAATTTGTGGGTCAATCGTTTCTGAATTTTCTGTGGGCAAAATTGGTGTTTCTAAAGGTGCTGCATCGGGCAACATCCGCTTGATGACGCGCAACCGATGAGAATATTCATTGCGTTCTTCGTTGAAAATGCCTTGATGATCCAACTTATCAATCCGCACTTGTCCCGAAGCATGCAGGATTTCATTCGGATTTAGGACGATACCAACATGGATGACTTTGCCTTTATCGTTCTCGAAAAATGCTAAATCGCCTGCTTGGGACTCGTGGATAAAATCGACGACGCGCCCTTGTTCCACCTGCTGACTCGCATCTCGCTCTAATCGAATATTGATATATTTAAATACAATTTGTGTTAAACCCGAGCAATCTATCCCAAAAGGAGAACGTCCACCCCACAAATACGGCGCGTAAAGATAGCGGCGCGCCACTTTGATAACCCGTTCTTGGGTCGGCAACCATTGTCCTTTTAAAATCGCTGCACCATTATAATGATATTTTTTATCGTTGATGCGCAAATTTACGCCGTCAAAAAGCGGCAAACTCGAACCCATTGGAATCGGAATAAAATGCGTATCATTCGCCACAGGATGCACTAAATCGTAAGCAACGGCAAAATCTTTTTTATATTGATTTGCAACCGTATTTGTAATGCGTTGAAATTGACGCACATCCGCCCAACCTTCATAACCATCCCATTCACAACGGATATTCGCCCAAAGTTTTTTGACGCTCAAAATTTCCACTAACTCGCCGAATAAAAGTTGTGTTACCATTTCTGCACGGTCAGTTGCCTCTGCTCGGACGGGGACAATGCTCAATTTGCAAACCGCAGGATACTTCATTGAATTATTAATTTCTTGAATAAAATATTTTAAAAACCTTAAAACTTGTTTTAAATAACCGTCAAAAATACTAACAAAACCGTAATTTCCGTTTAACGTGCGTAAAATATTTTCAACTTTCGGATTTTGGGTTTCGGATTAGGGACGTGAAAAAAAAGAATATACTCCATTTCTGTCCCGAATTACACAAATTTTCACGAATCATTCGTGCAAATTCGTGTAATTCGGGACAAAGTCACGATTATATTGTTTTTTTTCTTAATTCTATTATCTACATTCAAAATCCGAAATCTCAAATCCAAAATCCGAAATCATACTTATTTTCTATGAAAAAAACGGCACTTTTTTGCGCTTTTGCCCTCAAAAGCCTGTGTTTAGTGGCGCAAGACCATCATTTTACGCAATTTTATGCGGCTCCGTTGCAATTGAATCCCGCTTTGACGGGGGCGTTTGATGGCAAATATCGGGTGGGTGGTGTTTATCGAGATCAATGGCGCACGTTGCTCGACCAACCGTATCAGACGTTTGCATTTGGGGCGGATATGCGTTTTGCGGTGAATCGGACGGCTTCTGCGAAGGATAAAATTGGGGTTGGTGTCTCGTTTATGAACGATAAAGTGAATCAAATCGGTTTCAGCACGACGCAATTTGGGTTTTCGGGCGCGTACCACAAATCGTTGAATACGCTCAATACGCAATATTTATCGGCGGGTTTTCAATTTGGCGTTATACAACGGAATGTCAATTATGATTATTTGACTTTTCAATCTCAATTTGATGGGGAGACCAAATTTGATAAATTGAGTCGTGAAAACTTGCCTGAAAATAATTTTGCTTTTGGCGATTTGTCGGCGGGGGTGAATTACACGTCCGCGCCGAAAGGCAAAGTGGGCTTATTTGTTGGATTGGCAATGCACCATTTCACACAACCCAATATTTCTTTTTACGAACGTCCCGATATTCTGCCTAACAAATTGTTTACACGCTATTCGGCACAAGTGAACGTTCCGATTCCGCTCAGTCGTCGGGTTACTTTCACGCCCCGCATCTTGGCGGCATCCCAAGGTCCGCATTTGGAAATGAATTTAGGTGCGAATATTCGTTCGGTGATGAACACCAGTGGTACGGCGATACACGTTGGCGGTTGGGCGCGCCCCGTCCGAAATCAAAAAAGTATGACCTTAGATGCCGTAGCATTGTTGATTGGAGTGGAATTTAACAATATTTTATTTGGTTTGAGCTACGATTTGAACCTTCCAACGTTGACCAATTATAAAAAAGTCCAAAATGCGTTTGAAATTTCCATCATTTATTTGGGCGATTATGAGAATGATGAATTGCTTTGTCCACAATTTTAATATATAAATTATCTAAAACAGGGAAATATGAAATTTAAAATGTTGTATTTATCTTTTTTTGTTATTGCGCTGCTTGGTTTGACGCAAAGTTGCAAAAAGGAAAATACCGATATGGAAACCATGCTTTTCAGCGAATTTAGCACGACGACGGGTTATACTTTTTACAAAAGTAACGCTACCATTTTGAATTCTTCGCCTCAAAGTGCGCACAATCATTTTTTTAGGGTTCGTTTTAACGAAATTGCTAAAAACGCGCTTACCGATAATGGGAAATTACCTGTGGGAGGCAGTTTTCCCGAAGGCTCTATCGTTGCCAAAGAGTTGTATGATAGTGCGACAGGGCAATTGGCGTTTTACGCGGTGATGAAAAAAGCGACTAATGATGCCAATGCGGGCAATGGTTGGCTTTGGGCGGAGTACAATCCGAATGGTCAAATTGCGTATTCGGTCACGAAAAAAGGAGCAGGCTGTATTTCTTGTCACAAGACGAATGGGCGAGATTTAGTTCGGTTATTTGATTTATTTTAAAGGTCAGCAGTTTCCGTTTTAGAAAATGAAGCGCGAATGGGAACGCGGATGACACGGATCAGGGCAGATTCGCACGGATTTTTTTGATTTTTTGCTGAAATTTCCAACCTAAAATCCAAAAAAATCCGTGCGAATCTGCCCTGATCCGTGTCATCTGCGTTCCCATGCGCGCTTCATTTTTCAAAACGGAAACTACTGACCTTCCAATCGGTTGTTTACGAGTAAACCCGTAATAAATTACCCGTCAAAGTCGTTTTATAAACCGTCAATCCGCCACTCCCATTGCCATTCAAACCTTTTCCTGCCAAACTAAATTGCGCTCCATGCGCAGAACACGCATAAATATTTGCCGCTTTATCGTAATAAACTTGTTTTTTCTGTTCATGGCTGCAAACAACGGTTGCTGCCACATAATTTCCAGCAGTATCACGCGCCACGACACAGTTATTGCTAATCACATAACCGCCATTGGTTTTGAGCGCGGCATTGGCAGCATCATCCAAATTCAAGGTAAAATCTGCCGTCGTAACGGTCGTATCTTTGGTACAACTGCCCATGCAAGTCGCAGTCAGCGCAAATGCCGCGCCTAAGCCAAGTGTGGATAAAAAAGCTCTTCTTTCCATTTTTTGATTGATAATGAATGAATTAAGAATTTAAATAATTATAAATTCATTTGTGAGATACGCTGGAATTTGGATTAAATCAGATTTTTTTGGGATTAAATAGGATTGATTTTTTAGGATTTTTAGGATTTGTATTTCAATTAGAAATCCTAAAAATCCTAAAAAATCAATCCTATTTAATCCCAAAAAAATCTTATTTAATCCAAATTCCAATGTGTTACATAAGGTTGCTTTGCCTTTTAAAATAATTTGCGCTTTACGAA
>JBDKKX010000492.1:0-4405 GCA_039795795.1 Bacteroidota bacterium
TTTTTGGATTTAATCACAAAATCTTCGACCTCCAATGGAAATATTTTCTTAGTAATCGCAGACAGTTTCGAGCTGGGATCAAAAAGTGCTATTTTTCCTGGAGACTTGAGTGTGAAACCATCTGCATCAGTGTAAGCCAATTCGAGGTCTTCGCTTTCTGGCGTAAAAGTCAGCGTTTTAAGAGAGATACCCTTTGCGCTGAACTTAGCCGTCACCTCCGTCGTTTCTCCATTGCTTCTGATTTCAAAGGTTTTAGTCGTTAAAACATTTTTCCCCGCTTTTGTTTTGTCGTTCTTCTTAGTGAGGTATAATTTTCCGTCAAAGCCTAAACCGCCCCCTTTGGGATTGCTCAAATCTATTAATTTGATTTTGTCAATTTCCAAATTCCATTTTTTCACCTTCACACTCAAAGGCGCACTGCTGAAATTAACCTCATAATCTTTCACCTCTAATTGTGGATCTACTTGCAAATCTTTAAAAGGTACACTACTATTTGCCGCGAACATGGTATTCGGTAAAATCAGATTGCCTGTCAAACGGATACCGTTTTTGGAAATAGAACAACCCCCTTGACTCACATGGATACTCCCAGTTTTTAAGAATTCGGTTTTAACATAGCTATTGTCCGCTTCGGCAAAGGTTAAATTAAAAGCTATGCTTTCCTTATTTAAGGATTTGATGGGTTGTTTGTCCGAAGTAAACAGATAGATGTAGGTGAACCTTTCAGGCATTTGCAAGGTCGCATCGCTGAATTTAAATGGAAAATTTTTATTGACATCTGAAAAAGTACTCGATTTCACCGTGACAAGTCCCGTAATAACGCCTTCGTTGAACTGTCGAAGTTCCATTTTCTTTTTCAATTGAATTTTACGGATGTCAATGGGCGCGAAATCAAACATTTTTCCATTGACTTGCGATTCTGCAAACGCAATCGAATCGGTCAACGGACGTGCATTGCCATCTTGCCCGACCTGCACTAAAATATCCTTAAATGTTAAATTCGCCGCTTGGTCGCCCAATGAAAAGACCCCATTGGATTTGAGCACGATCTGCCCAGAAACCTTGTAGGTACTATCTTGCATGTAGGTCTGCTGCTTTATTTCGGCATCGAAACCTGCCAATTGTGCTATCGGTACGCCAGGTGCCTTTTCGAGTTGAATGGTAATGGCTTTACTGCTTTCGTTATCGAACTTTACAATGGTCTGCTTTGCCAAATAGCCTTCTTTGCTGAAGATGAGTTTTGCCTCCGACGTTTCGCCAAACGACACCTGAAACTCCCCTTCGACATTACTCACGGTCTGTGCATCCAAACGATCCACCTTTACCGTTACGGCATCAATGGCTTTATTGGTCTGTTTATCCGTCACCGTTCCCGTGATTTTAACGATTGGCGTGAGCGCAATCGTTACGATAGGGGCATTCAGTGTGTAATTGATGACCTGCTTTTTGAGTTCTAAAAACGCTGTTTGGTTTGGCGCGGGACTGATTTTGACTTGATAGCGGTTTATATCGGTACTCAACAAGTAGGTTGTATCCTTCAGATTGGTGGGTATTGTACGGTTTTCGTCCAAATCCTGCAATATGACGGACTGTCTCACGCCTTTGTAGGTGGCGATGAGTTGATACTGGGAGGTGGGTTTGAGCGAAAAATTGGTTAAATAATAATTGCCTAATTTTTCTAATGTCGTATCCAATAAGATGCGTACGGTTGTAGCACTTTGGTCACCAGATTGTTTGGCATTTGTGATAAGATGAGTCAATAAAGGCGAATTGGGTTTATCCTTATTGACGTTTGTCTTATTATAAGCATTGGGTTGCACTTGTTGCGCCCATTGCGAGAATGCCGTTTGAACGATGCGGATGGTTTTACTGGGGTCTAAGATTTTCCCATCACAGACGATTTTAAATTTTTCAGGTTCTTTTTGAGTATTACTCAGCTTGAACGCAAAAAAACCATCTTCCACTGTTTTGCCTATCCGCTCGTCATTGTAGTAGATGGTGGCATTCGCTACGGCTTTGCCTGTCTCGGTCAATAGGGCTTGTCCGTAAATGATATCGACTGAGCTTTTACCATAACTTACATCTTGATTGACCGTATTGTTTTGCACAGTTGCTGCGGATATACTATAATTTTCGGTGGCGCGTTCCTTTTCTACGGCGTTCGTTGATTCGTTGAATGGTGCCGCATAAATCACTAACTGCTTTACTTGCGAAAATGGTACAGCTTGGAGGCTATAGGTGCCATCGGAATTAGTTGTGGTGCCGTCTATGACTTTTTTACTATTGTCGCTTTTGTCATAAGCGATCACTGCACTTTTATTCAATCCTTCTAAATCTTTTCGCGGGTTTTTATAAACTTTGCCTTGTATTTTTACCATCGGGTTGTAATCCAACGGTATGTTTACAATTTTAGATTGCAAATTGTCGGGCAATGTCTTGATTGCATAATATTGTGTCGGGTAATCCTTCAATGACACTTTGAATAATAAGTTTTCACGGTCTTTGTTGAACGTTTCAAGCGGCAAAAACGCGTTTTTATCATCCAATGTACCTATGAGGACATACGATTCGCCATTATAACTTTCATTTGTTCCAGCATTTTCGGTATATCCCAAGATTCGATTGAGCAGCGTTTTTTTATCTTCGGTGTGGATATATACTTCTACTTTTCCGCCCGCTTTTTTCTGCAAATCCTTGGCTTGATTGGCACCTGGATAGACTACAGGATGAATGACGAGGTACTCGGAAGAAAATAAGACTATCTCTTTGCCTTGTATTTTTTTGAAGATGTCCGTTCCTGTGCGTGATTTCGACAAATCTATCGAATCACGTCCTGGTAGGTTATCGGGGCGACTGAATTTGAGTAAATATTTAGCTGTTGGATTGTCCACTATTCTCCCAGTATCTATTGCGATTTGATACTCTCCTTGCGCATTCGTGGTGCTGGATTCAAGGATGTCCTCATTTTCCCACAACTCTACTTTGGCATCTTTCAATGTTTTTTGATTTTTGCGCGTACCGACAAGATTGCTCAATGTTATGGTTGGATCATTGCTTTTTGCGGTTAAACCCAATTTGTTATTTGGGATAGCCGTTTCAGTGATTTTACTGGATACGCCTTGAATGATGGTTTTTAAATCTACGCCTGTGCTGGTGTAATCTTTGCCTTCTTGGACGCTCCAATATACTTTATTTTTAATGGTTACTTTTGCTGCCGCGCTTTTAGGTGCTATCGTGAAGGTTCGCGGATCCATCACTAAGGTATTGGATCCACATTTGACGACGAGGGAATATTCATAGTTTTTGCCGTATAACAACTCGTTCAATGTGACGGTGTTGGCATTCGGCGTTAACTGTTTGACATACTCTACGCCATTGACTTCTTTGTAGCGGACGGCGGTGACATTTCCTGAGGTGCTATTTGTCCAAGCGATTCGGATACTGTTTTTGTCTATGTTGGATGTTACATTGGTTGGCATGCGACAATTATCATCATACGTAAATCCCCAGATTTGACTGATGCCATTATTGGCTAAAGTCGTTTGTGCTTCTGGATTATTCGCTTTGACTTGCACTGTCCATGCGTATTTGCGTCCCGATATCAATGGGACGACGAGGGTATTTAACTTATATTGATTGGTGCTGACTTCTTCAACCAATTTGATGTTTGCGGTGCTGTAGGCTTGATTGATGTTTTGGTCTGCATTCAAGAGTTCTTTCAACGTGAAGATGTATTTATACCCGCCTGCTACGACTTCTTTATTGTTCAAATGAGAGGGCACCCAGTTAAACTGTATCATTTTTGTCTCTTGCCCATTGATAGTATTATTCGATTGCGGCGACAACTGTACTGGCGGTTGCGAAAAAAACACGCTTCCATACATACTAAATGGTTTACTTAATGGTCTATTGTTGTAATAGTCCAAGACTTGTACGCTGATGACATAATTGCCTTCGGGCAAGACTCCTGCATTATTGTATTGGTTTTTGGTAAATCCGCCTACAAAATCGACATTGTTGATATTAAAATACGGAGCTAAATCTTGTTGCGTGAGCGTTTTAGGTATGCCTGCGTCCAATAGTATGGGAAGGATACCGATTTCCGCGCCTACTCTGGATACGATTTGGGCAGAAGGACCGATTAAGGTCAATTTCAACTTTGCTGGTATCGAAGGATTGGTTAAATCCTTGTTTGTCAGCGTTACAAAAAACTTCTGCACATTATCCGAATAGAAATTGGTTAATTTAGAAGGCATCGGTGCTACTAAATTACTATTGACATTCACAGGATATTGCTGCGCAAACAATAGATTTGAAAACCCAAGCAATACGTGGGTTAGTAATATTTTAAAATATTTCATAGATTACTCTTTGAATAAGCAAGTAATGATTTATGAATAATCAA
>JBDKKX010000493.1:0-4400 GCA_039795795.1 Bacteroidota bacterium
TTCGGATTAAATGGGATTTTTTTGGGATTAAATAGGATTGATTATTGAGATTTGTAGGATTATAATCCTACAAATCTCAATAATCAATCCTATTTAATCCCAAAAAAAATCCCATTTAATCCGAATTCCAATTTTTGTATCGTTACATTTCTTACATTTGTCTTGAAAATAATTTAACCTATTTATTCATTTTGCGTCCAAAGGACTGCTTGCTCCCCCAAACTTATCAAACTACACAAAAATAACATATTTATTTTTTTGAAAACCAATCTTTTACGATGAGCCTAACTGCCATTTCTGAAACCGAATCGGTTCGAGTTGCTCGGGTATCTTCAGGTCTCACGCCCTATTCAGGCGTGTTTGACCGCGACCGACTGATTCATTTGTTAAAACGTACCCTGTTTGGTGCGGCGAAAGCAGATATTGATTTTTTTGCGGGCATGACGCTGGATGCGGTCGTGACCGCCCTAACCACACCAAATGCTGCCGAACCAGCCCCGCCTTTGAAAAATTATACGGGATTGAGCAATGCCGTTGACATGGAACCTGAAATTGCACAAGGTAAAACTTGGGTGGATTTCGGCGAAATCCCTGCAATTGACGGTCAACGCCGCACGAATTTAAAAACGTGGTGGTTGGGCGTGATGCTGAATCAAGAACGCAATGTCCATGAAAAAATGACCTTATTTTGGCACAATCATTTTTCCACAGAGGTCACTGGGCTAACGGCTTTGATGGGTTATAACCATTATAAAATGTTGAGGCGCAATGCATTAGGTAATTTTAAAACCTTTGTTAAAGAGGTCACATTAGACCCATTGATGCTTTATTATTTGAATGGCAGGCTCAATGGCAAAGCGGCTCCAGATGAAAATTATGGGCGGGAATTGCAAGAATTATTCTGCATTGGCAAGAGCCAAGTCACGCCTTGGTACACGGAGGAGGATGTCAAAGCGGCTGCAAAAGTATTGACGGGCTTCCGCGTCAAACCGCAAACGCTCACTGGTACAAGCCCGAACCGAACGGCTACACCCATGGGTTACACGTTCGACGCGACGCAACATGATACGACGAATAAAACTTTTTCTGCCTTTTACGGCAATCGAGTCATCACAGGGCAGACGGGCGCGAATGGTGCTTTGGAATTAGACGGAATGTTGGATATGATTTTTGCGAATCGGGAAGTGGCGGCACACATTTGTCGAAAATTATATAGATGGTTTGTGTATTACGAAATCGACGCGGCGACAGAACTCAATGTTATTCAACCCCTTGCAGATATTTTTAGGACGAATAATTATGATATTCGCCCTGTTTTGAAAGCGTTGTTTAGCAGCGAACACTTTTTTGACCCTGCGAATTATGGATGTGTGATTAAATCGCCTGCGGATTTTGTGATTGGGCTGGCGCGGGAATTTGATATTGCCTTTCCGCCCGCGACCGATTTGGTGGCGCAATACACGGCTTGGCTCTATTTGGCGGGTTTGAGCAACAATGGCAATGTGATTGGTTTGGCGAAATTAGAACAAGATTTGGGCGATCCACCCAATGTTTCGGGTTGGACGGCGTATTATCAAGCACCGCAATTCCATGAACAATGGATTAATACCGATACCTATCCCAAACGCGAGCGATTGGTCGATTCGATGCTGACGACCGCAGGATATGCATTGGGCGGAGGTAAAAAAATTGTGATTGACCCTGTTAAATTCACGGCTGCTTTCGGGGCGCGGGCGGCTGACCCCAATTTTTTAATTGCAGATGCTTTGCAAATCCTGTACAGAGTCCCTCAGATTCAACGGTTTACAGATTATTTAAAAAGTATATTACTTTCCAACCAATCCAGTGACCATTATTGGATGGATGCTTGGAATGCGTATTTGGCAGCACCCACGAATACCACTGCATTGAATGCGGTTACGACGCGGTTGACGGCGTTTTATAAAGCAATTGTAAACCAACCCGATTACCATTTAAGCTAATGATGAATGATGAATGATGAATTTCACAAAAATTCATCATTCATCATTTATCATTCATCGTTCAAAAAAAAATCATGCAAAGAAGAAATTTTCTTAAAAATACAGCATTAGGCGCGGTGATGCCGTCTATCTTTGGGGGTTACGGGGTGAATGCAGTGGGTTTATCGCCTTGGATGGAGTCGTTGACCAATGCGACAACCGATACCGACCATGTTTTAGTCATTATCCAACTTTCGGGCGGGAACGACGGGTTGAATATGGTGATTCCATTAGACCAATATACGAATTTGGCAACAGCCCGAGGCAATATTTTAATTAATGAAAATCAAGTGTTGCGCCTTAGCGGGGTGACAGCAACAGGTTTGCATCCTGCGATGACAGGTTTGCGCGACCTATATAATGGTGGGCGTTTGAAAATCATTCAAGGCGTATCGTATCCGACCCCCAATTATTCGCACTTTCGGGCAACAGATATTTGGCAAACGGCTTCTGATTCCAAACAAGTGTTGGATACAGGTTGGATGGGGCGTTATCTTAGCTCAGAATATCCCAATTATCCGACAGGTTATCCCAATCAAACCATGCCGCATCCGTTGGCGATTCAATTAGGGTCGTCGTTGGCGGTGGCATTTCAAGGCGGGGTATCGCCGATGGGCATTACGATTTCAGACCCTTCGACGTTTTACAACATCGTCAATAACACAAATGACCCTTTGCCATCTGGCTACATGGGCAAAGAATTGGCATATTTGCGCACCGTTGCGCGCCAAACCCAACAATATGGGCAAGTGTTGCAAACCGCGTATCAAGCGGGGACGAATTTAGCCACTTATCCCGCAACGCGCAACAGTTTGGCAGACCAGTTAAAAATTGTGGCTCGTTTGATAAAAGGCGGTTTGAAAACGCGGGTTTACATGGTTCAAACGGGGGGATACGACACGCATTCCGCGCAAGTGGATCCGAACGACCATGCCGCAGGTTATCACGCGGGCTTATTGCAAATCCTTTCGGAAGCGATTGTCGCTTTTCAAACCGATTTGGACATGATGCGCTTGGACGGACGGGTTTTAGGCATGACTTTTTCGGAATTTGGTCGTCGGATTAAGTCCAATGCGAGTAGTGGGACGGATCATGGCGCGGCAGAACCGATGTTTATCTTTGGTTCTCGGCTATTTGGCGGCATGCTGGGGAGCAATCCGACGATTGCAGCCGTGACGGGCGTGAATGACAATTTGCCGATGCAGTATGATTTTCGCTCGGTTTATGCGTCGATATTGAAAGATTGGTTTTGCGTCAACGCCACTGATTTGAATACCATTATGTTACAAAACTTCCAACAATTGCGGATTGTGAATTCGCCGACGTGCATTACGCCGACGCATGAGGAAAATGTGGCGGCTGGGATTTCCTTGATTTCCAATTATCCGAATCCGTTCAGCTCGACGACCACGATTGAATTTCAAACGACGGGCGGACATACGATGGTTCAAATTTTCGATACAGAAGGTCGATTGATGGCTACGCCTGTGGACGGCGGATATGCGGAAGGCAAATATAAAGTTTATTTCAATGCGGAACGGTTGCCGAGTGGCGTGTATTATGGTCGCTTGCAAAATGGAGCGTTGCAGCAAGTAAAAACGATGTTGAAGGTGCGTTAATCTTCCAACGAATTACAAATTGCGATACGAATAGAAGTACGGATTTTACGGATTTCACGGATTTGTACGGATTTTTGTTAACAAAAATCCGTACAAATCCGTGAAATCCGTAAAATCCGTACTTCTATTTGTATCACAATGTATCCAAAAGTGTAACCTAAAAATGAACATAGATTCCAAATAAAAACTTGCATTTCTTAAAATTACCTTATATTTGTACTAAAATTTGGACAATGACAGCCATAAATGTTTCTAAAATACCCATTATCGGAGCGCGTTACGCTCAATTGATCCAATTGTGTGAACAATATCGGGTCGAAAAATTATATGTCTTTGGCTCGGTAATTACCGAACGGTTTAATCCATTGACGAGCGATATTGATTTAATCATTGAATTGCAACCGATGTCACCGATTGAACGAGGCACGACCATTTTAAAAATGTGGGATGATTTAGAACTGCTTTTGGAACGAAAAGTGGATTTATTAACGGATCAACCGATTAAAAATATCATTTTCAAACGCGTCGTCGAACGCACAAAACAATTAATTTATGACCGAAAGAGCGCAAAAGTATCTGTATGACATCCTCAATGCTATTGAATTGATTGAACTTTTTTCACAAGGCATTGATCATTTCGACGCTTACCAAGCCGATTTAAAAAGTAAAAATGCGATTGAACGTCAATTAGGGATTATTGGCGAAGCCGTGACGCAATTCAAAAAACACGAGACTGTTTTTGAATTGTCGTACATGCCCC
>JBDKKX010000494.1:0-4397 GCA_039795795.1 Bacteroidota bacterium
AGATTTTTGGGATTCTAAATCCCAAAAATCTTAAAAATCAATCCCATTTAATCCCAAAAAAATCTCATTGAATCCTAATTCTACTGAATCGTAACCGTCTGTATCGCATCGCCAACCCCCAACGAATACACCACATTCATCCCCGAAATAACCTTCGCAAAAATGGTATAATTGGGATCCAAGTGCATGGCAGGCGATTGCGTGATGAACCATTGCGACGATTCCGTATGCGCCCCCGCAGATGCCATGCCCACATATCCCTCCGTTTCGTAATGCAACGGCGTGAGTTCGGAACGAATGCTAAAATCCAACCCGCCATACCCATCTCCGCGCGGACAGCCAGTCTGCACCACAAAATTAGGTACAACCCGATGAAAGGTTTTGCCATTGAAAAAACCAGATTTTGACAATTTGACAAAACTTGCTACGGTTGCAGGCGCATTGCGCCCCATAAACTGCATTTTAATTTCCCCCTTCGTCGTCATCACCGTCGCAACCGAATTGAGTGTCATATTTACAATATTCCAATCTATCGGACGCGTATAAGGCAATTTTTTCTTCGCAACAAAGACAGAATCCCGAATATAATTAATGGATTGAGCAATTTCTTGATGCGCTTCCAAATCTTGCGGCAATTTTTTAAGCCGCAGCATCGCGTCCGTCAAAATGGAAACGCTATCCAACATGCTTTTTCGGTCATAAACCATCGGATTGCGCAAGATTTTCGATACTTCCGCCACCAAACCTGCATCTGCTGTCCGCAATAAGTCAAAAAAAGTACTTTTCAACTCCTGTCGAATTCGCCCCGCATCATTTTGAAACAACGCATTGAAATCCGTCCGATTTGCAATTGCCATCAAACCTTGCGCCGCTGTCACTTTCACAATGGGCGGATTCGTTGAATTCAATGCCTCCGCTCGCAAAAAATCAAAATTCCAAACCGCTTGTGCTAACGCCCTAACGCATGCCGCTTTTTGATATGGATTTGGATTTGATTTATATTCATTTTTTAAATCTGAATTCAACGAATCGCGCAATTTTGCAAAACCAGACGAATAGCGAACCGCCGCCGCATACAACACATAGCGAACGGGCGTACCTGCCGCCGCCTCTGTTGCCAACCTTTGATACAACATGCCATCTTTGTCATCGCCATGCATGACCAAATATTCTGCGGCAGTTGCCGCTATTTGCGGATTTTTATCTTTCAAATAGGTTAAAATAATAGGGTGCACTGCTGTATATGGAAAATCACTCAACGCATTCAACAAAGTACAAGTCACTCGAAAATCCGTTTCGTGTTGCAAATACGTCTCCAACGTGTTGACTATTGAAGGTTGATACGCTTTGCCTAAGGCTTTTGCCAAACCCATGCGGACATTCGGATCTTTTTCTATTGAGAAAATTTTCAATATCGGATTCGTATAAGAGGTATCATATTTGGTCTTCAAACGCCCCAAATAATTCGCCGCAATCGCCCGAACCGTCGAAGGATACCGCGTTTCTTGCAAAAAACCAATCATTTTGCGAATCGATTCGCCCGTAAACGTGTCGCGTAAGCCGTACCGATAAATCCCCAAGGCTTGTCCTTCCAATAAAATCGTATCTCGAATTTTAAAAGTTTTAATCCCCGTCAATAACGATAAATTTTTTGTCGAACCACATTTGCCAATCGCTTCCAAAACCGTCGCATTGAAACGGGCTTTTTGTCCCAAAGTGTCTAACGGTCGGAAAGAAGCCATCAAAGCAGGTTCTGCCTTTTTATCCTCAATTTGCCCTAAGGCATACGCCGCCGCCAAACGCACATCCGCCATCGTGTCTTTCAACATAACTATCAGTGAATCAACGACTTTCTTATCCTTGATGGACGCAAAAGCCATCGCTGAAATGTATCGATACGTCGGATTTCGGTCCCGAAAATACCGCGCCAAACTATCCACATTTTGTCGGTCTTGCAACGTGTAAAGCAGTTGCACCGTCGGATTTCTAAAATCAATGTTGATACCGCTATATTGCACTTTGCCGTATTCAGGCGGTACACAGCGCGTCATTGTAAAAGCAATGCAAATACAAAAGCAAAAGATAGCTTTAATTCTATTCATGTTCAATTGATTGTTTGTCAATAGTTTAAGCGTTTTTATTTGAATTAAGCTTGATGGAAAGGATGCCCCAAAATAACATTTTGTATCCTTACATTGTCTCCATTCCTTTTTTTTTAATTCAAGCAAAATAAAAAATCGCTTTTCCGCGCCAAAAGTAAGTTGATTTTTGATAATTTGCGGTCGATTTTTTAAAAACAGCATCTATTTATTTAAAATGAATATTGAAATTTTCAAATTTGATACGAATCATTTAACGGAATTGACTGCCTTAAGTCGTCAAACGTTCATGGACGGCTTTGAAAAAACAACGCATCCTGTTCAATTTCAAAAATATGTGGCGAAGGCATTTGCACCCGAAACCCTGCTCGAAGAATTGATGCATCCACAAGCCGTCTTTTATGGGTTGCGCGTGTCGGGCGCGTTGGTGGGTTATTGGAAATTGCGTTGGGACAGGTATCAAGATTTTGATGCAGCAAAACCCATGTTGGAATTGCAACGCATTTACTTTTTAGAAAAATATTGGGGTCAAGGACTGGGGCAAAAAGCGTTGCGCTGGATAGAGGATTTTGCCCGCACGCAATCTTTCAAATCCATTGTGTTATTAGCGTTTAGCGAGAATCCTGCTGCTCGCCGCTTCTATTTTCGCGAAGCATATCACGACATTGGACGCGCTGCCTTTCAATTCGGAGATGAAATCCACAATGATTACGTCATGTGTAAAAATTTGTAAGAAAACATTTTATATATTTTTATAAAAAATATAATGAAATTTTTAAAAAAAAAGTCAAAATAATTGTCAAAATAGTTGTTAAAGTTTTGTGAATATCAAAGTTAAGATTACTTTTATAGTCAAATTCAGAAAAGTTTTATTTCGTTCAATTTAACAACAGAAAAAGTTTTATGAAACAAACCGTACTTAGTGTTTTAGCGGTCGCTTTATCGCTTGGCACCGCAACCGCCCAACTGGATGGCAAACCATGGGGATTGTCTTATCGGTATAATTTTTATGATTATGCATCGGATGCAAATTTCCCGTCATTCAATAATTTTAGTGATATGACGAAAGGTGCAGAAGTAGGGGCGATATATAATTTTAACCAGTATTTCGCATTGAATGTTCCTTTGCGTTTAGCAACAGTCACGCCAAAAGGGACGACTGCGGGTACTTTTTTGTCGCCACAAGCTTTATTTGGCATTGATGCGTTATTGAATTTCAAAGTTTTCGGGGATAAAAATTGGTTTCTTTCGCCGTATGCTGTGTTGGGTGTGAGCAATCAGTGGTTGGGAAGCACTTATGATTTGGGGATTCCATTTGGTTTGGGCTTGAATTTCAAAATCGCGGATGGGGTGAATTTTAACCTACAATCTTTGCGCCGCGCTTCTACGACGGATAATCGCAGTAGTTGGATTCATGGTGTGGGCTTGACTTTTGACTTTGGTGCAGGGGCTGCAACGGAGGAAAAAGCGATTGAAGTGCCTAAACCGACGAAAATTGCAGTGGTGGACGATTCCAAAGCGAAGGCGGAAGCGGCTAAAGCGGAAGCGGAAGCAGCAGCGATGCGGGCTAAAGCGGAAGCGGAAGCAGCAGCAATGCGGGCTAAAGCGGAAGCGGAAGCGGCAGCAGCGAGAGCAGAAGCGGATGCAGCAGCAGCAAAAGCGAGAGCAGAGGCGGACGCAGCAGCAGCAAAAGCGAGAGCAGAGGCGGATGCGGCAGCAAAAGCGGCGGCGGCGGCAGCAGCAGCAGCGAATAAAGATAGTGATGGCGACGGTGTGCCAGATAGAGAGGATAAATGTCCAACGGTTGCGGGACCTGCATCGAACGGTGGTTGTCCTGTGGCAGCAGCACCTGCACCGAAACCCGCTGCGCCTGTAACAGAGGAAATCAAAAAAGAAATCGCTTATGCGACGGAATTGGTTCAATTCCAAACGGGTAGTTCTGTGTTGACAGGCGGTTCAAACGCTGTTTTGGACAAAGTGGCTGCGATTATGGTTAAAAATCCGGGTTTGAAATTGAGCATCGGCGGTCATACGGACAGCCAAGGCAATGAAAATACGAATCGGGCTTTGTCTGCGGCGCGTGCGAAGGCTTGCCACAGTTACTTGGTTGCGAGAGGCGTTGCGGGTACGCGGATGTCTCATGCGGGTTACGGTTCTTCTCAGCCGAGAGCGGATAACAAAACGGCTGAAGGTCGTGCTGCAAACCGTCGGGTGGAGTTTAATGTAAGTAACTAATTGAAAATCATTCAGTTATAAAAGAAAGGAATTAAGAACACTGTTCTTAATTCCTTTTCTTTT
>JBDKKX010000495.1:0-4395 GCA_039795795.1 Bacteroidota bacterium
AAATCTGCTCCCCAAGCTTTAATCGGATATTTAAACTTGCCTTTTTTATTGGGAGTCGAATTTTTTAAAATCTCAATCGCTTCCGTATAAGTCAATCTTTCAAAAGGCTCTTTCAAACAAAATTGCAGCTTTTCCAACAAACTCATATCCGAACGTTCTGCAACGGGTTTGGATTTATCCTCTTCGGCAAGGCGTTGATTCAAAAAATCCAAATCTTCCCGACAATGATCCAAGGCGTATTGAATCACATATTTGAGCATATCTTCTGCTAAATTCATATTATCCGTCAAATCCGCAAAAGCAACTTCGGGTTCAATCATCCAGAATTCCGCCAAATGTCGGCTCGTATTTGAATTTTCTGCCCTAAAAGTAGGTCCAAACGTGTAAACTTGACCCAAAGATAATGCACCTAATTCCGCTTCCAACTGTCCAGAAACCGTCAAATGAGTAGAAGTTCCAAAAAAATCTTTTTTGAAATCGACTTTTCCATCCGCTGTTTTGGGCAATTTATCCATCGGCAACGTCGTTACCCGAAACATTTCACCCGCGCCTTCGGCATCCGACCCTGTAATAATCGGAGAGTGCATGCAGAAAAAACCGCGTTGATGATAGAATTGATGAATCGCAAACGCCATCGAGTGCCGAATGCGAAAAATCGCCCCAAAGGTATTGGTTCGGAATCGCAAATGCGCTATTTCTCTCAAATATTCTAAACTCGGACGATTTTTTAATTGCAATGGATATTCCTCTGGCGGGCAATCTCCGAAAATCTCTAACTTTTCAGCAATCACTTCCACCGTTTGCCCCTTGCCTTGAGACGCAACCAATTGACCATCCACTGAAATCGCCGCCCCTGCGGTCAATCGTTTAGCCGTTTCTGCACCTATTTTATCTGTATCTACGACGATTTGAAGGCTTCCAAAACAGGAACCATCATTCAAGGCGATAAATTGATTGTTTCGGAACGAGCGAACCCAGCCCATTACAGTAACAGGTTGAGGCAAATGAGTGGCAGTGGTTTGTAATGCTTGTGCTATTTTAATTCTACTTTTCATAATTATTGGAATTTTTGCAAACACATAGATACATAGGACACATAGAGTGTTGTTTTTTTTAACACATAGGTACATAGAACACATAGATATTTTTTTATGTGTGCTATGTACCTGTGGATGCGCAAATTTTAAGGCGTTAAGCGATTCGGTCCTCTGAACAAATAAGTTGCAGGTTTAACGCTGTCCAATCCTAATAACATCATTATCAAACGGGTCAAACCAAATCCAAATCCACCATGTGGCGGACAGCCATATTTGAAAAAATTAATATAATCTTTCAACGGCTCTAACGAATAACCTTTTTCAATCGCTTGTTTGGTCAAAATATCGGCTCTATGTTCGCGTTGCGCACCTGTTGTGATTTCGATGCCGCGATAAATCAAGTCAAAACTTTTGGTCACTTCTTGATTATCTACGGGGCGCATGTGGTAAAATGCCCTAACCGCAGTAGGATATTCTGTCAAAAAGATAAAATCGTGATTATATTTCTCTTTCACGTATTTTGCTAACAAACGTTCTCCTTCAGGGTCAAGGTCATCTTTGTGATGGATGTGATGTCCCATCGTTTCCAAAATCTTGCGTCCTTCGGTCAAAGTCATGCGCGGAAAAGGCAAAGTCGGCACTTCAACTTCCACACCATACATTTCTTTAATCCGCGCACCCAATTTTTCTTTCAACCTTTTCAAAATATACGCAATCCACTCCTCTTCAAATTTCATCACATCTTCATGCGACTCAACCCATGCAAACTCCACGTCCACCGAAGTAAATTCGGTATCATGTCGTTTCGTAAACGAAGAATTCGCTCTAAAAACGGGTCCAATTTCAAAAACTTTATCAAAACCTGCCGCAATACCCATTTGTTTGTAAAACTGAGGCGATTGCGCCAAGTACGCTTTGCCCCCAAAATAAGGTAATTCAAACAATTCCGCACCCGATTCACTCGCAGTACCCATTAATTTAGGCGAATGGATTTCAATAAAACCATTTTGAGTCCAATATTCGCGCATCGCGTGTTCCAAAGCCGTTTGCACTTCAAAAACCAACAAATTTTTCGGACGACGCAAATCTAAAAACCGCCAATCTAATAATAAATTTTGAGGCGACGTTTCATCAATCGGCAATTCTGGTAAAGACAAACTTTCAATGGAAAGCTCCTGCAAAACCAATTCAACTTGATTGAGTTTCACATTATCTGTTACATTAACCGTTCCCGTAGCAGTAATAACACTTTCTCTCGTCAAAGAAGATATTAAAGTATTTAATTTTTTATGAGCAGCGTTGCGTTGAGCGAACAATTGAAGCATGCCAGTCCTGTCTCGAAGTATCACAAACTGTACTCCCCGAAGGTCTCGAATGCTTTCCACAAAACCACTCACGGTGACAACTTGCCCGTTGTAGTTTTTAATGTCTTTTATAGCAATTTTTTTCATAAAGTAAATAAGATTTGTAATTAATTAGTTGATCACTAAACTTTTATGGTTCTACAAACACGCTTGGATAAGGTGCAATAGCGGAATCTGCTTTCCCTCTTTTTAGGGAAGCAATTTTTAATCCTAATCCTAATTTTGAGGCGCAAAGGTAGGATTTTTTAACAAATCACAAGGTTAAAAATCGTGGTTTAAAAAATAAAATTTGGTCGCTTGTGGAACGGTGTAGAGCGAATTGGAACGCGGAGGACGCGGATTTTTTCTTGTCATTCCGTAGGAAACTTAGATTCCTTCGGAATGACAACGGAATGACAAGAAAAAATCTGTGTCAATCCGTCCAATCCGCGTCCTCCGCGTTCCAATTCGCTCCGAGTTAGTCTAAAAAAATGCGCTGTGGCTGATTGGAAGGAATTATATCGGGCGTTATTTGCGCTGCTTTAGGAGGATTAACCGCTTTTTCGGCTTGTTTTTCACTCCCGCTATCCACTTTTACAAACAAATGTTTGAATTTTAAAAATTTAGTTTCAAAATATTCATAAGAAATCGTCGCAAAAACAACACTGAGCAACATCGCAATCCCGTAATAAAGCGCGTTGGAACTAAAATTATCTATATTTGGATTTATTAATTGTGTAATGTGAAGCGCAATAATGATTGCAATCCCATGCCACATATACAAACTATAAGATATTTTCCCCAAGTAATCCAAAGTTTTGTTTTCCAAACTCACTAAGCAATCTGGGTTTGCGGCAAAATTCAAAATGATGATGATGAAAAAAAGCGAATAAAATTCGTGGTTAATGACAGGAACTTCTACGCCTAAAATAGCCATCATTAACACCGATAAGGTCACCAATATTTGCGTTATCGGTTTAAAAATAGGACGTAAAACATTGATTTTCAAATAGTAAAGATAATACGCACCAATGCCTCCAATCGCCATGCAACCAATCCTCAAAAAGGAAAAAAAGTTATAAAGCAAAGTCAAAATCTTGGTTTCGGTGCTCGCGGCACTCAAATCCCCTCCTTTATCCGCAAAAAAAGACAAGCTAATGGTTATCCCAACCATCCCAATCACAATTAAAAACAGCGTTCTCAAATAATGATTGGTGTAACGCACCATCCAAGGCCAGATATAATAAAATTGCTCCTCAATGCCAATACTCCATGCTTGAGCAATATAAGGCATATAAGCATACAAATTGTTTACTAAATTGGGCAATAACAAAAAATAGAGGGCTATCTTAATACCAAATCTATAATGCAATTGTTCCGTAAAGGCTGGAATATGAAAAAACGAAAGGTGTGGCATCACAAATAACCCCATTATAATGACCAAATAATATAAGGGCCATATTCTTAGCACTCTACGAATATAGAATTTTTTAATGTCTATTGTATTAAAACGTTCCTTTTCTGCCAAAAGCAAGTATGTTATTAAAAAGCCACTTAATACGAAAAACAAGGTCACGCCTAATTCGCCCATTAACTTGATGCAATGAATTGCGTGAAACCAACTTTTTGCACCAAAAAACAATTTATTTTGTTCCAAATGGTGAATAATAACCAAAAATGCAGCTATAAAACGCAGTCCATTTAAGTTTGGGAAAAATATTTTAGAGGCTTTGCTCATATATGTTTGCTGTAAATTTTTCTATTAATAAATTAGGGATAAAGTTTATGGAAATTGTGATTAACCGCACAAAAGTAAGACATCCTTTCAATATATGCAATTATAATTTATCATTATATGTTCAGAACGCCTTGCTTTTCAAAACAAATTTGTCTTTTGACTGTTAAACGGACTTGGATTTACCAAACCCATCCATTGCATTATGAATAGTTATCAAATTCCTTTTTCTGATTTGCCGATGCTTGCAAAAACAGATAAGGCTTATGCCGAACAAGCC
>JBDKKX010000496.1:0-4383 GCA_039795795.1 Bacteroidota bacterium
TTTCTTAAAAGAATCCGTGTAAATCCGCCCCAATCCGCGTCATCCGCGTTCCAATCGTATCACAATTTTTTTAATAATGTACCAACTCAGCCTTCCGACTAACCGCCTCACCCCGTCCAGATGCTTGCACCATTTTTTGAATCTTCCGATTCAAATCCCGTTCTTTCAACAACTGTTCTAATGACAAATGAAAACGGAATCGCCAATAATGTTGCGGATTACTCGGCTCATTAATTTGCTCCTCAGCAGCATTTTTTCGACGCAATCGCTGATCCATCCCCACCAAATCTTGAATCGGAAACACTGCCCAAATACTCGGCGCGTCAAAATGCTGCTGATTAACCGCTTCCACGAGGTCAGCAGTGCAAGTGGCAGGAGCTTTTCCCTGCTTTTTCAAACTTTTTTCATAAAAAAGTTGTGCAATGGCAGCATCGCTTTCCCACCAGCCGCGAATCGTGGACATATCATGGCACGACGGGCTGCACACAGACATATAAGGATACGTTGCAGGCTCGCCAAAATCCGTTTTACCTTTCGGCATCCGTTGGATTTCCAATCCAATAATATTCAAATGAGTCATCACGCCCGGAACCGATTTCGGAATCATGCCCAAATCCTCTCCACAAATAAACATATTCGTCGCTTTGATGAGCGCGGGCAATTTCCAAAGAGCTTGTTGTTTCCAAAAATCGTCGTGTCGCTGGAAATAATAATCATCATATAGACGATTAATAATATATTTTCCAAAATGATCCAATTCCTTATACGAATACGTGCTATGAACCGTGATACGCGGGTTGAAAACAGTGGTTTGATTCAAATGCTCTTCCAACAATAACACTTCTCCAACCAATGACATTAAACCTTTTACAAGGTGTTTTTTAGACGCATATTTCAAATCATTCAAAAATAATTGCTTGATTTTCAATTGATTATCCACAAACGGTTTAAGTTTAAATTCGTTATAAACGATTTCATCTAAAAACGTTTCGCGCACATAATCCGCATCTTGTCCAAAGATTTTAGCCAAAAAATGTCCTCGAATATACGGTTTTGTATATCTGTCGAGGTTGCCTTGCAAACCTTCTTGTGCCAACTCTTGACGCGAATACGGCAAACGCGGATTGAATAAGCCTAATGTCCCTTCCACTTGATTCGTCGGAATTTGCCATATTCTGAAAAATCCTAAAATGTGGTCAATCCGCAAAGCATCAAAATATTCACTTAATTTCGTCATGCGTTGTCGCCACCAAGCAAAATTATCTGCTGCCATCCCTTCCCAATTGTAGGTCGGGAAACCCCAATTTTGTCCTGCGACGGCATAAGCATCGGGCGGCGCGCCCGCTTGCCCATCCATATTATATAGGTGTGGCGCGACCCAAGCATCGCAACTATGCCGATAAATCCCAATTGGCAAATCGCCTTTCAACACAACGCCTTGTGAACGTGCATAATTTACAGTATCTGTAAGTTGTTGATGTGCATGGAATTGTATAAAATAATATAAAGCAACTTTATCATATTCTGCATAATCGGGCGTACACAAATCGTCTATCACTTCCTGCGAAAACGTCGAATATTTTTTCCACTCATAAAAATTAGTGGTATTATGAATGTCGCGCAAATGACAAAATGCAGCGTACGGTTTTAACCAATCGGCATTGGCATTGATGAAACGCAACACTTCAATCTTTTGGAAAAAGGCAATTTTTTCTTGTTCAAAAAGGCGTTTAAAAAACTCAAATTTGATTTTCAAAACCGCTTCAAAATCAACGGAATCCAATAAATTCAACTCCAGAATGGCTTTTTCCAACCGAAAATGTGCTTTTGAATCTTTCAAAGGCGCGATTTTTTGAATATTCACGTACAACGGATGCAGCGCGAACACCGAAATCGCTGCATACGGATAACTATCCGCCCAAGTTTGAGTCGCAATCGTGTCATTGACAGGCAAGATTTGAACGAGTTTCATCCCAATTTGCACCGCCCAATCCACCAATTTTTGAATATCCGTGAATTCACCAATCCCCAAACCCGTCTCGCTGCGCAACGAAAAAACAGGTATCGCAACCCCCGCGCCGCGCCATAAATCGGTGTTATATCGAAAACTTTCATCCGTTCTAACGAGCGTATTGCCCCGCAACGACGGAAAGGTAAACGTACAATGCCGATTTTCACCTTTTTCCCAAGAGACAATCGTTTGCAAATTCGGATTATAAATAACAAATTTATATGCTATATCCACCGCAATCGCGTCCAATTCCACATCGACTTGCCACAAAGGAAATTTTTCCGCCGAAAGTAATAACGGTTTTTTCCAATTGCCCAAAGCGGCGGTATTGCCAATCACGCCAAAAACGCAATCTTGAGGAATGAACGCAGCATACAATTGAAATATAAATCTATTTTTATGTGTAATACGTTGATTGAAAGTATTTTCTACAGACAAATCTCTTTTAAAAATGACATCTTTAAACGCGGCTGAAAAAAAAGTACGTTCAGGTTCGTACTCAGCGCGCCATTCGTCTTGGTAAAAAACTTGATTTTGACCTTTTGGAATCGTCAATTGCCGAAAAGTACCTTGCTCCGCTAACATTCCTTTGAACGATTGAACCACATATTTATATTCAATTGCCTCCTCAGGCTCGACTTCGAGTACGCCCTGCCAATGCGTCGCATCGTAACTTTGACAAATAATCGTCGATTCAACCTGTTTTCTTTTAAATTGAATAGCGATTTGCTCCCCAGATTTAGTTCCGTAGGTGATGTGAAAAAGCGCAATCATATTTTGGTTTTGTTGTAATTTATGAACAATAATATTTACTTTATAAGTATATGATAAAAATGCTTTTCGGCATAGATTGAACAGATTAAACGAGATTTTCACAGATTTTTTTTGGTTTTACGTGCTTGGACAAATTAAAATGATACGAACTAAAATGATTTAAAATATTGATTATCAAATAGTTATAACTTGACGCAAGTTTGCAACTTGCGTCAAGTTGCATTTAATTTTGTCTAATGACTTAAAATCAAAAAAATCTGTGAAAATCTCGTTTAATCTGTTCAATCTGTGATAAAAAGTATTTTTTGTCATATACCAAGGTTTGTTTTATTGATTTTGTCAAAACAAAGTTTTATGTTAAAAACCTTTCAATTTCTGAGCTGCTTTTTGCTGATTTTGCAATTTTTCGGCAACAATGCGTTCTAACAATGCTTTTGCTTTCACTTTATCCCCCGTTTGTAGATACGCATCCGAAAGATACCATAACGTATTTTCATATATTTCATTTTTATCCAAAGGCTGTTGTGCCAACACTTGATTAAAACCTACTATCGCAATTGTATAACTTTTTTGGTTATACGAATTATAAGCATTTTGATATAAAATAGACACGTTATTATTTTTTCTAATTTTACTTTTCTTGGCAGGCGATGCCGCACCTTGCACCCGCTGATTCGCCGCACCCGCGTAACCATCTTCGCGCTCATAAACACTTGTAGGCGCAGATGCCACTGAGGGCGGAGGCGATGTAGGCAACTTAGCTATATCCGCATCTTTGGTACGCGCTATTTCTGCCTTTGCTTCCGCGCTGGTCTCACCTATCTTAACCTCATTTATTCCGTCAGAAGCAGGTTGTTTAGTAGAATTATTTGTAATAATAGATTCTTCTTTATTTTTATTTGGCGAAACGATTGCTATATCTGTTTTTTGCGCTGTTTCTGGTTGCACAGGAACACTCGTTTCGGGTTGTTTCGAGGGGGCATCCGCGTAAACATTGGGCAAAGTTGTCGCAGGTAAAGGCGCAGTTTTAGGCGGATTCGCGGCAGCAGGGGGCGCGGATTTTGACATTCCAGTAGGCGCGGCAACTTGTGGCATCGCAGCAGGCGCGGCAGGTGCCGCCGCCATGTCCGCCTCCGTCGGCGCGGCAGGCGACTCCGCAAGCACCGCCATTTTAGCTTCCGATTTTGAAATTGACATATTTTGTGTTGAATATTCCCAAACGCCCAAAGTCATAATGCCCGTCAAACCTGCTGCCGCCGCCCATTTCAAACCGCGCTGCCCAATCGTAAACCGTTTAGGAGACACCACAGCCATAGAAGGCGCATCCATTTTTGGAACCCAAGTCGTCTTTACTTTATCCTCAATTTTCGCCTCCACCCGCGACATAACTGATTGAAAATCAGCTAAATCAGACAACATTACGCCTTCTACCGCATCCGAACACATCGGGCAGTTCAGTAAATGACGGTCAATCCATCGCATTTCCTCCAAGTTACAATCCTCTTGGACATAGCGCGAAAGTTGGTCTTGGGAAAGACAATCCTCATCGGCGGGTACGATGTTATTCATTTTTTTAATATTTAAACCATTGAATATTA
>JBDKKX010000497.1:0-4379 GCA_039795795.1 Bacteroidota bacterium
AATGCATTCGTTTTGCCTGTTATTCCAATGTGCAACGCCTCTACATAATATTGAACACCCGCTTGAAGCGTAACAGGAGCAGAGTTTTGCCCTGTATATTTGGTGTATTGCGTTGGCAAAGTCGCACCTGTGAAACCTGCAATTTTTATTTTACCGCTTGTTTGGCTATTGCTGCTCAAATACAATTCTACATCATTATTACCAGTCACCGTGAAAACGTATTGCCCTGTCACAGGTGGCATAATATAACCGCGTACTTTTTCCCCATATTTATCCCCCAAATCATCCCGTGTAAAACTCGGCAAAACAATCGTATCAGTGCGCGTAGGCAAGTTCGGATAACGCAAATCGGTTGTCAAATCCCGCAAACTGGAAGTGCGTATCGCTAAATTTGTCCAAAGTTGAGCATTCAACTTGCCATTGGGCACACAAGAAAACGGAATACACGATGGACAAGCAACAACCGCCGCATTTATCAAAAGGGTACCCTTGTGCGGATAAGCATTCATCGCAATCGTATCGCCCGAAATCGTAAAATCTTTAAGATTAACGCCATTTTGAGTAATGCTCAATGCGCCTTTGTAAGTCCAACCATTCAATTTAACGTTGACCGTGACAGGCGATGTCAAAACCGTTTCGTCTATCGGCTTCGTTTGAACGAAATCCACTCGAATCGCATTCGTTGCAGGATTCATATTTATCACAGCATTATATGCGTCGCGCTGCATTTTATACGTCACCACTTCGCTTAAAGTAGCAGACCATATTTTCTTTGCCAACATTTGTTGTTGCACAAAATTTAAATGCGCCCGATAATTGGCTACCGTTATCATGCCCCAAGACGCGTCCGAAACCCCATGTAATTCCCGAATCGCATACCCTTGAGCATTAATTGCATCTGTAACGGCTTGATTGATTTGAGCTAACGTAGAAGTTGGGCTGAAAACATGATAGTTTAAATGAAAAAAATCCGTAAAAGTTTTAGCATTCAGTGCTTCTTGAGTACCTGCTCTATCCCCTAAATAGCCCAATTGTTTTAAATGCAAAATGATACTATCCGTCGATAAATCATATGGATTAATGAAAAATCGAGGGCGTTGACCCGTTCCGCGCTCAATAAGTGCTGTACTTGTGTCCAATTCGATGGGATAATCTGCCACTCCATACGCTGTCGTACACCAATCCAAATGCTGGGCGCAAAGGTGATTGTGAGAATGATTAATCACTTCATGCCCATGCGTAATCATACGGCGCGCAAGCGTCCAGTCACTCGCATCACAAACAGAAGTAATCGCTCCAAAATTTAATTTTACACCCCGATTGTGCGCAATCGTGTCCGCATATTGTCCAATTCCAACGGTGGTAACATCCCCAAAATCGTCGTGAATAATGGAATAAGCTGCTTTTCGATTGTCTTTCCACGTTGCAAAGGAAACGCTTGGTGCTTGTGCAGTAAGGTAGGTGGTCATACACCCAAACAATAAGGATGTAATACCACTCAAAGGTAGTTTTTGAATCATAGTCTTAAATGGCTTTTAATGACATAAATTTTTGGTTAAAAGTAGCAATATGGAGGGGACGAACTATTGCGTAAGATGGAACTGCGGGGAGATTTGCAAATATACGATAAATGCAGGGATAATAAAAATACCCTTTTTGGTGTATTTTAGCTTAAAAAAGGTATAGAGCGAATTGGAACGCAGAGGACGCGGATTTTGCGAATTTACAGGGATGTTTCATTTTTAGGTTACACTTTGGGATAATTGGGATACGAATAGATGTACGGATTTCACGGATTTCACCGATTCGTACGGATTTTTTGGAATCCGTGCTCGAAATCCAAGCAAAAAAATAAAAAAAATCCGTACGAATCGGTGAAATCCGTGAAATCCGTACATCCATTCGTATCACAATTTGTAACCTACTTTTCGCATCGAATGAAACATCCCAATTTACACGGATTTTTTTGGAATTTACGCTGGAAATCCAGCATAAATTTCAAAAAAAATCCGTGTAAATCCGCAAAATCCGTGTCCTCCGCGTTCCAATCGTATCACAACCGAATAATATTTTGTCTAAAAATTAACTTTTACTCTTTTGAGACAGCCACACATTATAAATTAGGGATAATGCTTTGAATGTCCAATTCCAAAAAGAAACTGGTACCAATATTTTCTTCTGTCTCGAAATATAATTTCCCATTGACCGATTCTACAATATTTTTAGTAATCAATAACCCTAATCCAGAACCATAAGATTTGGTTGTAAAATTTGGTTTGAAAATCTTTTCTTGAATATCTTTGGGAATACCCGAACCATTATCCGTAATTTTAATTACCACCGAACGGTCGCGCCGATAAACACTCATATCAATTTTGCCTTTCTGACTCGCAGGAATCGCTTGTGCCGCATTGATGAGCAAATTATTTAAAGCATTTGTCAACAAATTGCGGTCGGCATAGACGGAAAATCGTAAATCTGGCAAATGCAAATTTAATTCTACATCATTGCGCCGATAGCCAAACAGCGTAAAGACCGATTCTATCAAATCATTCAAAATAAATTCTTCACTATTGGCTTGGGGCATTTTAGCCAAATCCGAAAATTCTTTCAAAATGCGCTCTAAACTATCCAATTGTTCCAACACGACTTTATTGGAGCGCGCCACATAAGTATCCAACAAATGTGGGTGTTGAATCCGAATCACATCCAAATGCTGAACCGCTAATCGAATGGGTGTCAATGGATTGCGAATTTCATGCGCTACCTGTTTCGCCATTTCGCGCCAAGCATTCCTGCGTTCCGACTCCTGCAAAGCAGCAGCACTTTCATCCAATTCAGTCACTTTCGTATTGTACGCGTCGATTAATAAACCAATTTCATCACTGCGCCGTTCAATCATTTCATTTTTTTTGCCTAAGGTCAATCGTTTCAAATGCTCGCCCAATTTTTTAATCGGCTCGACAATTTGCAACGTAATATTGACCGCCACACCCGCGCCCGCGATGAACAAACTTAAATAAACAAAAAGGATCAATCCTAAAAAAGCAGAAATCTCTGTACGCAATTTACGGTCTCGCGAATACAAAGGCAATTCTAAGAAACCAAGCACCGTTTTACCCGTGTCCCGAACCGTGTAATAACTTGTCTTATAATGATATGCGCCAATATGTTCCTCCGTATTGTAATGCGGATGCATTTGATTTTTCAATGTTGCATAAGCTAAAGGATTCATATATTTTGAAACAATGCCTTTATCAAACAAGTTTTTTTCAGAACTATTGCTCAATGCCCCATCTGGATTGAAATAATGTATCGCCGTTTGATGCACATTGGCAAGCCGTTCCAAGGTTTCTTGAATCTTTTTTTGCGTCAATGCCGCATTCGTTTCCCGATTCAATTCTCGAATATCATCAATAATCGTGGATAAAATGGAAGCGGTTTTCTCTTCCATATCGCGTTCATAATATTTTGCCGAAGTAAAACGGAAAAATATGATGGTAAAAAAACCTAATAAAATAAAAGCAATCAGTATAAAACCAATGATAGGCATTTGAATTCGATTGCCCAAAGAAGTCTTATAAGAGTACGAAAAGCGCAAAGTGCGCGGCAAAATGGGTATAAAATAGTCTATCGCCGTCAAACAAAAAAGCATTGCCATCAAAGTCAGGAAAATATACGTCATCAAATTCGCAATACTAAATGCCGAAGACGTTTCTTTGCCAATAATCACCGTAATATCATTCGGACTTCGATACAATAAATCTTCACGCGTGTTACTCAGCACCATTTTTTTAGCCCGATTGGTATCGGGCAGCCAATCCGTATTTAAATATTTATCATACGTACCAATCCTGTTTTGCTCGACGCAAACATTGTCCTTGTAAATCGCATAACTATAATGGTCTAAATGCGGAATGCTTTTGAATTGGAGTCCCACTAATAATTCGGTCGAAACCCGCGACGACAGCATATCCTGTCGCGTAAATTCCATGACAATATAAATCGGATTATCTTTTCTATCATTCAAATAAATAACAGATTGTGTCAAATAAGAATAACTCCATTTATTATCCGTCCAAAAATAAATGGTCGTATCACTTTTAACCGTTTCGCCATCGCGCACTGCACGCCTTAAAACTTCCAAATTGGCATTGGTCTCTTTAAATACGGCTTGACCGCGACTATTATAAGCATAATATTTTAATCTATAATGGCTTGATAAATAATTAATTCCATCATAATATTTATCAATGCGCCGAATCATAGCCGTCGTATCCAAGCCGATATGAAAAGGCATTGCCGAAAAAGATTTTAAAAAACCATCATTTTCAATTTGAGTTTTAAGGTCTTTAATAAAACGTTCGGCGCGTACATCG
>JBDKKX010000498.1:0-4365 GCA_039795795.1 Bacteroidota bacterium
GTGACCTGTCCAATTTCAATAATTTATAATTAATTGATTATTAATGAATTATAAATTATTGAAATTGGACAGATCACGACCACGACCTGTCCCTACGAGATGGCATGCCCGATTTCATGCAAAGGTATTTATTATTACTTGGACAATGAATTACGAGGCGAGGTAAGAGCTGTTTTAGTTTTTTTCAAAGATGCCCAACAGAAAGTGGAGCGGGTTCACATTGGTAGCAGCCCTATTGAATAACTATTTTGAAAATTTTTGCCACGAATTACACGAATTTGCACGAATTATTAGTGAAAATTCGTGGCAAAGTTACGTGTACCTTAACACCTGCTTAACAATTGATTAAGTTACTTAACTATTGTGGATACGTCAAAAGAGTATGAATGACAATAAGGTTTTTTACAAGATAACTCTAAGTTTTGGTTTTGAATGAAAGCATCCGCAAGGATGCTTTTTTTTTGCTTGGATTTGAACAGAATTGCTTACCTTTGTTAGCCTAAAATAGGCTCATTTTAAACCTTCTCAAAAATGTTGCGTTTAATTGGTTTTAAAATTGTCATTTTTTCACTCATCAGCTTGGTTTTAATCGCACGCGGCAAGGCTCAAACGAGTCCTAACGAGCCGCTTAAACAGCACGACAACATCATGGAAAGCTATAATCTGCCAACAACCGTTGCTTCAACTGTCTCTTCCGTCCATATTCCAGTCCGTTGGAGTCAGTCGGACATCGAACAAATGTTGAATAATCAAATCACTGGGGTACTTTACGAAGATATGAGCCTGGACGCAGACGGGCTAAAAATAAAGGCAACTAAAAGTCGAGCCATCAAAATTCGATTGGAAGGCATGTCTATGACTTATCGAGTGCCTGTGCAACTTTGGATTTTTAAAAAATTGTTGGAAACCAAATTAACAGGCGTACGCGGCATCGAAGCAGAAGGCGAAATTGCCTTGACTTTCAAAACCGTGTTGCAAATCAGTGCAGATTGGTCGTTACAATCGAAAACCGAATTGACGGGCTATGAATGGCTTAAAAACATGGCGGTCAAAACGGGTTTTGGCAATTTAGATGTGAAATATATTGCTAATGTGATTGTGGATAGAACGAAAACAGAATTGACAAAAGGGATTGATGCGTCTATCAAACAAAGCGTTGATTTGCCTTCGCGCATGAATGATGTGTGGAAAATGGTGCAAAATCCGATTAAATTGGATGAAAATTATCCTTTTTGGTTGAAGTTAACGCCTCAAACGATTTCGGTGACGGCATTGAGCGCGGCAGGCGATGAATTGACTGCAATGGTTGCAACTTCTGGCGTGACATCTGCTGTGATGAGTCAAGTGCAACCGACTTTTGACGAAACTATCAGTTTGCCCAATTTTGAATTATCAAAAGATATTTTAACCAAAGATGATTTTGAAATTAACCTCGTTGCTGATATTCCAATGAAAGAAGCGGAAGCGATGGCGCAAAAAATGGCGATTGGGCAAAGTATTCCATTGGGGAATCAAACGGTTAAGATTACAAGTTTAAGTTTGTTTGGTCAAAATGCACAATTGGTTATAAATGCGGGTTTTACAGGGAATTATAGTGGCAATGTTTCTTTAATCGGTACACCTGTTTTTGATGCAGCGACGAATACATTGCGGCTCGAAAATGTAAATTATGAATTAAATGATATAAATTTTTTATTGAGAAGTGCTTTGTGGTTGTTTGAAGGGGTGATTGCTAAAAAAATTAAGGAAAAAACGGTTTTTCCAATTGGTAGCAAGTTGAACGAAATAAAAGCGACGGTGAATGAGAAATTGCAAAATTATGTTTTGAATAATTATACCATGATTAATGGTTTGGTGGAGCATTTGAATATTAATCAGTTGGAAGTCAAACCTGAAGGGATTAAAATTTATACGAATGCAACTGGCAAAATCGGAGTGCAAATCTCTGGATTGGGCGGTTATTAACTTTTTTTTAAATGAATTGGAATCATTTCTTATATGTTGAATTTCCACCTTTGCTGGAAAAATTAACGGAAAATACGCAACCGCAATGGGGACAAATGACCCCACAACACGTTGCGGAACATTTTGCTTTTACGCTCAGTTTCTCCAATGGGAAACGGGCGATGCAAGTGGTTGGCGAACACACGCCTGATAAATTGGCGTATCGCAAAAAGCGTTTTTTTGAAAAATTTGTGCCGATGCCCAAAAGTTTTCAACTTTTATTGCAAGGGTTGCCGCGTTTGCGAGAGGCGGATTTGGCAACTGCAAAAGCGCAAGTTTTGGTAGAATTGGAGCGTTTGCAGGATTATTTGGCAGAACATCCCGATATTGAGCCGATTCATCCTTATTTTGGGGCGTTGAATGGGGCAGAATGGGCAGAATTTCATGCAAGACATTTGTTACATCATTGCGTTCAATTCGGTTTGACGACTGCACAAGGTTATTAATTGAATGATGAATGATGAATGATGAATGATTATTATAATATTATTCAGTCCACATTTCATGCTTAAATTCGTAATTTTTGAAAATGACAAAACAATTCGTCGAATTTCAAGATTTAGGCAATATTTCTTATCGTGCTGCATGGGATTATCAAACCATCCTGCAACAAGAATTGATTGCAAATAAATTGTTGCATCGTTTGCCCGATGGAAAATATCCGCCGAATTACCCGCAAAAACATTATTTGTTGTTTTGTGAGCATCCGCCTGTATATACGTTGGGCAAAAGTGGTTCAATTCATCATTTGTTGTTGAACGAAGCAGCATTGGCAGCACAAGCGATTGATTTTTTTAAAATCAATCGGGGTGGGGATATTACGTTTCATGGATTGGGGCAAATTGTGGGCTATCCGATTTTTGATTTAGATTTGTTTTTTAACGATGTCCATAAATACGTGCGTCTTTTAGAAGAAGCTGTGATTTTGACCCTTAAAGAATATGGTTTGAAGGGCATACGCATTGCAAAATTTACAGGTGTATGGTTGGAACCCACCGAAAAGCAACCTGTTTTTCGCAAAATTTGCGCCATTGGTGTACATATTAGTCGCTGGGTGACGTTACATGGTTTTGCATTCAATGTGAATACAGATTTGGATTATTTTAAAAATATCATTCCTTGCGGGATTGATGATATGGATAAATCGGTCACGAATTTAGCCGTTGAATTGGGTTTTGAAGTAAACCTTTTAGAAGTTCAAAACAAATTAAAGCAACATTTTGCGGATTTATTTCGCTTTGAAAATTGCTGAAAAATAAAAATGATTTCAAATGAAAAAAGATATACCTAATTTAAAAGTAGAAGATTTGGCGATTGCCATCGTACCACAAGAAGATGCACAGCCCGAAGAGGAGTTGTGGGAAGTTTATATTTTGAATTTGAAGGAGGAGCCGATTCGGAATGTCCTTATTGCTTCTCGCGGATATGGAGAAATGAACGGTGAAACGGTGAAAACCAGCACTTTACGCCATTTTTTTGAAGCAATTGGGGGTTTACAAATCCTTAAAATAGAGCCCATTCAAACAAAATTGTTTGAAATTGCTAATGAATATTGGGTCAGTTTTACGTTTGATGGCAATATGTATGACAAAAAGTATGTTTTTGTGGCGGGCAGTATTGATAAGGCTCATTTTACACGCATTCCTTTTTTAAATCGAAAAGGAGTGATGATTCGATAAAATACTGAAGTTAAAAGTGTAATTATTTTAATAAAATTAATGAAAACCAATTCAAAAACGCCTGCCAAAACAGTCGAAAAAGAAGTAATGGTGCTTCCTGCCAAAAAAACATCGGATAGTCGTACCATTATGACCGAAATGATTATGCCGAATGATACGAATCCGATGGGCAACCTCATGGGCGGTAATTTATTGCGGTGGATGGACATTGCAGCAGCCGTTTGCGCGGGGAAACATTGTGCATCCCATGTTGTGACTGCATCGGTTGACCATGTTTCGTTTACGAAAGCGATTCATAATGGGGATGTGATTACGATTGAATCGGTGGTGACCCGCGCTTTTAATACTTCGGTAGAAGTTTTTGTGGAAGTCTCGGCTGCCAATGTTAAAGGAGGCGATTTGCGTCGGTGCAATCACGCTTATTTTACTTTTGTCGGTTTAGATGATAAAACTTTACTGCCGCAGCCTGTACCGCAAGTGATTCCGTTATCCAGTGAGGAAGAAAAACAATTTGAAGAAGCGTTGAAACGGCGAGAATTGCGCTTGATACTAAGCGGGCGCATGAAACCGCAGGATTCTATCTCTTTGAGAAATTTATTAAATATAAGTTTGTAAGATGAATGTATATGTACGGTACGCTGGAATTCGGATTAAATGGGATTTTTTTGGGATTAAATGGGAT
>JBDKKX010000499.1:0-4358 GCA_039795795.1 Bacteroidota bacterium
CTATCTTTGTAAACATTTCCGTGGATTGAGTAAATTTTCACAAAGATAATTCATATTACAATCTGTCAAAGAACTTATGTACACAGCACAGGGTCACGACCTGCCCCTACGAGCGCGTTAACAGGCTAATTCTATAAACCAAATAAATCGTACACAACATCATAAGAGAAGCGACCAAAGCCAATGTATCATAATGTTGCAAAGGCGAAAAATTGTCTTTTTGAACAATAATCATTCCCGCAATCATCGCCCCAAAACCACCTGCGATTTGTTGCAACGACGAATTAATGCTCATAAACGCCCCTCTATCTTGCGGTTGCGGAATCGCGGAAGTTAATGCAGAAGAAGGCACCATGCGACTCATAATCGCAATCATCATCAGCACATTGGTCAAAAGGACGACCCAAAAAGGCGTTTCAGCATAATGTGCATAAATATTGACAATCAGAATAGCGGAAAGCGTTGCGACCGTAAAAAGTTTAAATTTATTGACTTTATCACTCAGCTTTCCAATGAAAGGCATCGTAACCAAAGAGGCAACACCTGTTACCATAAATAAAAAAGGCAGTTGTTCGGTGGTTAATTTCAAATTATTAATCGCAAACGCGCTCCCAAACGGCATCATCATAAAACCGCCAATCGAAAGCAGGGCAGTGGATAAAAAGCCTAATCGATAATTGCTTTGCGCCACTGTGTGCCATAAATGCTTCAAAGCCGATTGATTTTTTTGCAAAGCGAGGTGTTCCGTAACAGGTTTCATTTTTAAAAATATTGCAAAGGCAATACCGCCTGCCATTGCCGCTATCCACACAAACGGCATCTGCCAACCCCAATGATTCGCAATGTACAAACCGATGGGAATCCCCAAAACTTGGCTTGCGCCAAAGCCCATTTGTACGAAACCCATGACTTTGCCGCGCTGTTGCAGGGTGAACAAATCCGCGACAATTGCCATCGCAATCGAGCCAATGACTCCGCCAAAAATGCCTGTCAAGATTCGGGCAGCCACTAAAAGCGGATAATTGGGTGCCAACGCACAAAACAAAGTCCCGACTGCAAAACCAATATAAAAAAAGAGTAAAAGGTGTTTACGGTCAAAGCGGTCTGCAAAACCTGCCGTCAGCAAGCCAGAAATGCCTGCACTAAACGCATACGCGGAGACGGCAACCCCAAATTGTGCCGTCGTGATATTTAAAGATTTCATCATCAAATCGCCTAAGGGCGACATCACCATAAAATCTAAAACCACTGTAAATAGCGTGATTGCCAATAGGAATATGACAAATTTTTGATAGCCTGTAAAGGGCGTAGCTGATTGCTCCATTGTTGTAATTTTAAATGACGAAGCAAAGGTACGTGTAAAGGTTAATGTTTAAAACAAAATTTGGCGGTTTGAGAATCCTGCAATAAATTTGCAGCATCATTCTACGCAGAAAACAAACCATTATGGCTAAAACTAAAAAGGAAAAACCGTTAAATCCTCCAAGCCCGTTGTTGGTAACACCCGAAATTCAGGACAAGCAAGAAGTTCCTGAGATTGTTATTGATTACGACGGTCTTTGGAAACTGATTATTGAAGCATTTTTTTTTGAATTCACGGCATTCTTTCTGCCCAAACTGTTTAAAGACATTGATTTGTCATATCCGCCCGAATTTTTAGACCAAGAATTATTGACGATTCATAAAGAGCTAAAAGTTCCGAAACAGGTGGTGGATAAATTGATTAAAGTCAAATTAAAAGACGGAAGCATCAAATGGGTTTTGATACATGTTGAAGTACAAGCTCGGTTTGAAATAGACTTTTCAACTCGAATGTTTTTGTATAAAGCCTTTATTTTTGCCAAGTATCAATTACCGATTGTTGCGTTAGCAATTTACCCTGTGGGGCGTACGCCTAAAAATTTTGACTCGTATGAAGAATCGTTTTACGATACAACTGTTATGTATCGTTTCAATGCGTACAAAATTGCCAAACAAAAAGAAGCAGATTTAATTCAATCCGATAATATATTTGCTTTATTTGTGTTGGCGCATTTGTATGTGATTAAAACGACTCCGAAATTGTACAACAAAAGAGTTGCTTTTAAAGAAAAATTATTTGAATTAGCGAGGGAGAAAGATATTCCTAAAGCAAAGATAGATAGAATGCTTATCTTTGTGGATCAAGTACTCGCATTACCCATTCATTTACAAACGACTTTTATGGAAAACGTAGTGAACAAAAAATCGGGACGAAAACGACTTCCCATTGAGGATAAGCTTGAACAAAGTCATAAAGAGTTTTTCAAAGCCTTCTTCACCGCCCAAATGGGTGTAGAACCTGATGTCTATTTTGCGCAACAAAAAGCCGCCTTAGACCAAGCTGTAAAAGAGGCTGCTGCCCGTACAGAGGCTGCGGCAAGAAAACAGGCAGAAAATGAAAAGTTAATCAATCAAATTTACGTTGCGATACAAATGCACCGTCAATTGGATTTAGAAGTGGCAAAAGTAGCACTTGTTATGAACATGCCCTTGGATGAAATAAGGTTGATTTTTAAGTACGAACAGCAAAAAAACATAACTGCGGAACTTTTATTGCCCATTTTTCAACAATATAGGGATGCAAAACAGGCGAATCCAAAGATTGACCCGATGACATGGGAATATATGGAACGCCCCCAATAAATAAAGAAAAGAAAAAGACCTTTCGGGAGCGCAAAATTTGATTTTTGATTTTTTTGCAAAAAAAATCAAAAATCAAATTTTGCGTGCTACCCCTCTCGCGGCGAGACGCTATCCACAAACCTTAGTTGTAAAAGCAGTAGTTACAAAAAAAATTAAGCATTTGTGTACTATGAACCTTAGAAATTGCTTATAATTGTGCTAATATTCATTATTAGTCAATTCTTTTTTTGTATGAAAATCAAGATTCTAACAAAATTTTGTTTGTTTTCGCTTGCAGTTGCTATGACAAGTTGCAGTGGCGAACCTAAAACCATTAAAATTGGGGTTTACGGACCTTTCACGGGTGGTTCCGCGCCGATGGGCGCGTCTATGCGCAATGGCGTTCAATTAGCGGCTGAAGAAATCAATGCAGCAGGCGGCATCAATGGCAAAAAAGTCGAACTCGTCGAGCGCGATGACGAAGCCAAAAATGAACGTGGTGGTCAAGTGGTTCAAGAGTTGTTGGACAAAGAAAAATGTGTTGCTTTATTGGGACCCATTAACACAGGCGTTGCGGACGCTTCCACGAAGTATGCGCAACAAAAAAAAGTGCCCCAAATTATCAACGTTTCTGCGGGCGCGAAAGTCAATGATTTATTCAAAGACAATCCTGAAAATTACATTTTTCGGATTGCGGCAAGCGATTATGTTCAATCGGAAATGATTGTTCGGGAAGCGATTGACGTGCGCAAGAAGAAAAAAGTCGGCATTCTTTGCGACGACACCAATTACGGACAGGGCGGACGCGATAAAATGGAAAAAGCGTTAGCAACCCGTAACGTCAAAGCGGCAACGACGGGCAAATTCAAAGTGAAAGACACGGACATGACTCCGCAATTGCAAGAAGCGAAAAAAGCGGGTGTAGAAGTGTTGTTATGCTACGGCATCGGACCAGAATTGGCAGCGATTGCGAATTCGATGGAGAAAATTGGTTGGAAAGTGCCGATGATTGGTTCGTGGACGCTTTCGATGAACAATTTCATCAACAATGCGACTAAAAACGGCGACGGCGCAACGATGCCACAAACGTTTATCGAATTGGGCGCGACGAATCCAAAAGCGGTTAAATTTATTGACGATTATCACAAAAAGTTTGGTGAAAATCCCATTGCAGTTGCGGTCGCGGCGGCACAAGGATATGATTCGATGAATTTGTTGAAAGCGGCAATTGAGCAAGCGCAAGGCACGAAAGGTGACAAAATTAAGGCAGCTTTGGAAGATTTGCAAAAGCCATTTGAAGGGGTGACGGGTACTTACAATAAACCGTTTTCTAAGACAGAACATGAAGCGATTAAAGCGGAAAATGTCATCATGGGCGTTGTCGGCGGCGGACGCGTGAATCTGCCAACGGCTGCACCTGCGGCGGCAAGTCCTGTGGCGGCACCTGCAAAACCTGCTGGTAGTAAGTAATTGAATTATAAATAAATGTATTATTAAAAAAATAAATATAATGTTATAAGATCGTCGGGGTTTAAACCCCGACAATCTTGCGAAACCAATAAAAATCAAAATATAATATGGCTATTATCGATAAATCAAAATTAGAATCGGCGCAAGAAAGTTCTACCATGAAAACGGATCGTTTTCAGTTCCACGATTATTATTTAGTGGAGGAACTTTTAGAGGATTATCACCGCATTGCGCGGGAGGCGGTG
>JBDKKX010000500.1:0-4343 GCA_039795795.1 Bacteroidota bacterium
TTTAGCACGGTCTTTTTTTCGCCTTTCGTTACGGTCTTCACAGCTTTTGTAGGAATTCCAATTTTATTATATTCATAAGTAATATCTGTCGCTTCATCTACTTTGCCATTGTCATCGTATATTTTTATGGAAGTGGGATTATTTTTACCAAAAAACGCAAAATAGCTATTCGCAATTCCGATAAAACCGTATGCCATTGTGCGGTAGCCATCTGGATAAAATTGGGATTTAGTATCGTAGCTAATGCCTTCATAAGCCAACAATTCGGGGTCTCCTTCCATTTTTGTGAAAACTTTCGACACATTTTCATCAACATATTCTACTCTTGAAACTCCTTTTACTTTATAACCAAAAATGTCAAGATTGGTATTAATTGTAGTAAGTTTATCGGCCACATACACAAAATCGTTTACCTGAAACTCATATCCTTTTATTGATGTTCTGGTTTTTGAAATTTTGCCAGTGGTAGCATCATATAGATAAGTTACGGTATAAGCTTCTTCCAAATTTCCATTTGTGATAACCATTTTTTCAATCTGACCTTTGGTATTGTAGGTGAACGTTGAACCAATTTCGGTACTTTCTTTATTTACAATACGCTTAATTCGATTGAGTGTATATTCAAAAGAAGCGAGTTCCTTTCCTGTCGAAGAATTGATATTTTTGAGCGGACATTTGCTCAACTGTTGTGTTTGTTCGGGTGTTATTTCATCTTCATTGATTTTTTTACAAGAAATGACACCCGAAATAAGGGCCACAAGAACGAAGGATACGATACGTTTCATAAATATATAATTGATACTTTCAATAGCTAAAAAATCAATTTACTGCAAAAAACGTGCCTGTTTTTAAACAAAAAAGAGACTTTCATTCGCAGAAAGTCTCTTAAATAAATGTTTTACAATTGTCTTAAACAGCTCGTTTTTTATAGCTTATCTTTCAAAAAAGCCGTCAAAATAGCCAAACCTTTTTCAAAATGCGAATTATTGTTGATTATTATATCTGCATCATATTTGGTTGGTTCGATGTATTTTTCATACGTTGGAGCAACATGGTTTTCCCAACGGTAAAGAACATCGTTTAAATCGTATCCTCGTTCGTTGTTATCTCTGATGATGCGACGCTTGATTTTAACATGTTCACGGGCATCAATAAAAACCCTTAAATCAAGCAATTTTGCCACATCTTGCGAATGAAAAACAAAAATTCCTTCAACAACGATAATTGGAGCTGGCTTGAAAACAAGCGTTTTTGGTACAACATTCGGATTATTGAAAACATATTCTTTATGCTCAACAGTTCGCCAATTTTTCAAATCATTGATATGCTGGGCATATAACTCAAAATCTATTGCTTCAGGAAGGTCGTAGTTTTCAACATTATTTTGGTCTTTCGGCACAAATTCTTGTGTACGATAGTAATTGTCTTGCGAAATCAGACAAATTTCATCTTTTGAAAAAGCTCCCAATAACTGATTCAAAAAGTACGTTTTTCCAGACGCACTTCCGCCAGTAATACCAACTATATAAGGTTTTGTCATTAACACTGTTTTTAAATTTCTTGTTGATGATTGCCCAAAGATTAAATTAGTGCAATTTCGAGGACAAAATTACGAAAAGGCTTAGGATTGTTTGTAAAATATTTTGGAAATTGCCATGAAAAATATCAATCCGTGAAAAAATACTTCAAAAACGCACTAATTATTGCTTTTTTTTCTTTCGCAGTTTACCAAATTTGGTCAAATTCTGGAAAAGAAACTAGAGATAATCAATCTTTAAAAATAGATATTTCCGAATCTTACGGAGATTCAACAAGCAAAAGTAATGTTTTGGGCATTCAAGCTTTTATGGAACCTGTTGATTATGCGTCGGAAGAAACTTTTAAAAGAAAAATACAATTTTATTTGAATGCTGCCAAAAAAAATCACTTTCTAATTCCAAACAAAACAGTTGTAGTTTTTCCCGAATATATCGGCACATTTTTGGTAGCTGCCAACGAAAAAAGCAGCCTTTACAACACAAAAACACTTGAATCTGGCCTTCAAACAATGGTTTTGAGCAATTTAGGAAAATTCTTAAAAACCTTTATAACTGCACCTGACGAAGTAAAAGATAAAATCAAATATGCTGCATTTGCCATGAAAGCAGCCCAAATGGCCATAATTTATCAAAATACTTTTGCAGAATTATCAAAAAAATACAAGGTCACGATTGTAGCGGGTTCGATTTTATTGCCAAATCCAAGTGTCGAAAATGGCATTTTGACAATCAATAAAGGGTTGCTTTATAATACGTCCGTCGTTTTTAATGTTGATGGAAAAATAAATCAAAATTTGATAAAAAAAGCATTTCCAACTGCCGATGAATTGTCTTTCGTTTGTCCAGCTAAACCCGAAGAAATTCCAACTTTTGAAACACCAATCGGTAAAATGGGCGTTTTGGTTTGTGCCGATGCTTGGTTTTCGGAATCGTATAAAGTTTTAAAAGAAAAAGGGGTAGAATTTATTGTAACGCCTTCTTATTCAAATGGTTATGATAATTGGACTGGCTATTCGGGGGCAGTAACGCCTACCGATGCAAAAGCTGATATTGGAAAATTGACGCTCGGAGAAGCTTGGGTCAAACACGCCATGGCAGGAAGAGCAAAAAATGAAGCAGGAGTAAAAAAAGGGATAAACGTTTTCTTACAAGGAAATATTTGGGATTTGGGAGCAGATGGTTCGACAATCATCTTGAACGATTCTGCCAAAGCCACTTCTCATTTTGGAAAAGCGGCTTTGGTGAATTTGTGGCTTTAAATCTAATATTCATTAGATTTTAGGTTTATTTGTCTGGCATTCGGTAAGTTTTATTGAATTCTTTACCAATTTGCTGTCCATTACGGAAAACCGCTGCCCGAATCGTAGTTAATTTATTAAACGTTTGGGGTACATATATTGGCGAATTTATCGTTGGTTTTGAAAAATCCAGCGAATATCTCACTTGTGCATTTGCCACATAAGGCTCAAGTTTCACTTCAACTGTTTGATTTTTATTCGCTGTATATGTTTCTTTTACATCATAAATACTTTTCGCATAATTTACTTTCAAAACATCTAATCGCTTAAAATGAGTTTCTAATCGGCGACCAAAATCTGCAAAGTTTTTGCTTCCTAGCGGCGACCAAGTGACTTCTGATAACGCACATGCTCTTGGAAAAGTCATGTATTCCGCATGTTCGGGTGTTGCTACATATTCTGTCCAAAGGTTTACTTGAGCCCCCAAAATATACTTTGTTTCTTCAGGTTTAAGTTCTACTGGAATTGGCTCATACGAATATACTTTTTCTAGAGTCAAGAAACCGCCAATGCCCAATGGTTCAAAGGCAGGATGAGATTGATAATAGTCAATATAGACATGTGATGTTGGTGTCATCACGACATCGTGTTTTTGTCTTGCAGCTTCAATTCCGCCTTGAATGCCACGCCAAGACATCACTGTTGCGTTAGGAGAAAGTCCACCTTCCAAAATTTCATCCCAACCCATTAACTTTTTTCCTTTTGATGTCAAAAACTTATCGATTCGCTTAATAAAAAAACTTTGCAGCTCGTGTTCATCCTTTAAACCCTGTGTTTTCATTAAATCTTGACAAAACTTACTTTGTTTCCATGCTGTTTTTGGGCATTCGTCGCCCCCAATATGAATGTATTGACTTGGAAAAATATCAATTACTTCTGTCAATACATCTTCGATAAATTTAAAAGTTTTTTCAGTCGGACAATAGACATCTTCAATAACGCCCCAAATTTTTGCCACCCCATAAGGGCCATTTGTACAACCCAACTCTGGATACGCCGCCAAAGCAGCAAGAGCATGACCTGGCATTTCGATTTCAGGAATAATAGTGACGTATTTTTCTTGAGCATATTTTACTACATCTCTGATTTCGTCTTGCGTATAAAAACCACTATGAGGTTTTCCATCAAATTTTAATGGTTGATTATACGACATTTTTCCTTCTACTGTTTCAGAACGCACTGAGCCAACTTGTGTCAAACGAGGATATTTCTGAATTTCAATTCTCCAACCTTGGTCATCAGTCAAATGCCAATGTAGCACATTCATTTTGTGCATGGCTAATAAATCAATGGTTTTTTTTACGAAATCAATTGGCAAAAAATGTCTGCCAACATCAAGCATAAAACCACGGTGTTCAAAGCGAGGTTTATCAGATATTCTTACACAAGGCATTGTTAGTTGCAATCCTGTAACTTTATTAACTGAATATATTTCAGGAGGAAGTAATTGAAAAATCGTTTGAAGACCATAAAAATACCCTTGCGAAGCACTTGCTGTAATCGATAC
>JBDKKX010000501.1:0-4341 GCA_039795795.1 Bacteroidota bacterium
GCTGCAAAAAAAATGGAAGCGAAATGGAAATTTTGCAGCATTTAAAACGTTGCCAAAAAACACGCAAATATCTGATTATCAATTGTTTGCGTGTTTTAGATTTTGCAGCATCCATTGTAAACATTAATACTTGATAATCGACGTGATTCGTCATCCGACCGTTTGAAAAATCAGTATAACTCGTCATCGTCAAGTCATTCAAACCTGTTTTGCTGACCATATCGCCCATGCCACTGATGCTACTCATCTGATTTTGAAACGATTGTCCCCATTTGTAATAACTCGCCATATCGTGATTGCCTAAAATCGCTTTTTGAAAAGCCGCGTCCGTCAAAATAGAGCGTGTCGGACTAATGTTGAAAAAGGCAACTGGATCCAGTGGAGTTATTTTCTTTGGTTTTGCCGCGTCGTAAGGCACTTTTTTGGACAATTTTCCAAGCGTTTTGCCCATCGAAGCTGCCCCGAATTGCGTACTTATCACGGCAACATTCCCTTTCCATGCCACCATAAAGGAATCATTTCCAATGAATTGTACACCTTTTGTGTTTTGAATCGGCTTTTTACCATTGCTTTCGCGCAACATTTTCGTAAAATCGCTCGGATTGCTCAACAAAAAATATAAATTGGTATGCCCATTATCTTGCACCCAATAACCGTGCTGATTGAAATCAACGCCCGAATGCTCGCCGTCCAACAAAATCTTTGAAAAAGCATCTTTTTTGCTTTTACCCAAATCTGCACGCAACGTTTTGAATAATTCAAAAGATTGAATGGTGTTTTTATCCAACTTTCCGTTGATTTTCTTCAAATCAATGCGCGTAACGCGTTGAGCTTCTTTGGGGACGATTTGCGCGGCATCCGCCAAGCGAAAACTACTTCCGCAGCCGCTAAACAAAATACATCCACTGACAAGTATCGTTGAAAAGATTGTTTTCATCGGTAAATGATTGAATTAAAATGAAAAATTTAGAAATCGGCGGCAAATTGAAACTTCTGCTTGAATTATCCTAATGGTTTGGTCATTTTTGTCTTAGAAAAACGATACTTTTACAACATCATTTAAATTTAAATTCATCGAATATGAATCGCAGTTTAACATTTTGGATTTTAGCAAGTTTGGTTATTGGCGCGTTGATAGGCTATTTTTTGCCCGAAGTGGGCAAAGATTTAGACATTCTCGGCAAAATTTTTTTGAAACTCATTAAAACCATCGTTGCACCCTTGCTTTTTGCGACGTTGGTGGTCGGCATCGCGGGGCATGGCAATGGCGAAGGCGTTGGGCGCATGGGTGCAAGGGCATTTGGGTACTTTATTGCGGTCACCTCGTTGGCATTGGTATTTGGTTTGGTGGCGATAAACATCACCAAAGCGGGCGATGACCCGCGCATCAATCGGGAAAAAGCCATGCAATTTCAATCGAAAACGGCTTCTGTCAAAAAAGATTGGAAAGATGTTGCCGCGCCTGCGATGGTGGCGGAAACCGAAAAAATTATCAATGCGTATGAAGCTGCCCCAGAAACCGAACGAGCCATTATCGTTCAAAAAGGCATTGATTCGCTTCAAAAACGCATCGCTGAGGCTAAAATCACCGCAGATAAACCGCCAAAACAGGATTGGAAAGACATTTTATCCCATATTTTCCCTGAAAATATTGCTAAATCCATTGCGGAAAACCAAGTTTTACAAATCGTGATTTTCAGTATTTTGTTCGCGCTCGGCATCAACGCGGCGGGCGGCGAACATAAAGAACGGATGGTTCGTTTTTGCGAAAGTTTGGCAGCAGTGATGTTCAAATTTACGAATATTGTCATGTATTTTGCGCCGTTTGGGGTAGCAGGGGCGATGGCATCGGCGGTTTCAGTCATGGGCGCGGACGTTTTTATTCCGATGTTGAAACTCATTGGAACATTATATGCGGCATTATTTGCTTTTGTCGTTATTGTATTTGGAACGATTATGTGGTGGTTCAAAATCAACGTTGCCCAATTTTGGAAAGCCGCAGGAACACCTGTTTCCATTGCATTTAGTACGGCATCCAGTGAAGCCGCGCTCGCACCTGCGATGGAAGCGATGGAAAAATATGGCGTTTCGCGCCGAGTTGTTGCTTTTGTGTTGCCGACAGGGATGAGTTTCAACTTAGATGGCTCGACTTTGTACTTATCTTGCGCAGCCATTTTCGTTGCGCAAGCGACGGATCACAGTGTCGCGCTGCATTGGGCAGAACAATTGACGCTTTTGGGTACTTTGTTGATAACGAGTAAAGGCGTTGCAGGCGTTGCACGCGCCTCTCTGATTATTTTGATGGGGACGATTGGACAATTTGGAATTCCAGAATGGCCGATTTACTTGATTTTAGGCGTAGATGTCTTGATGGACATGGTGCGAACAGGGACAAATATGCTCGGAAACTGTTTAGCAACCGTCGTGATTGCCAAATGGGAAGGCGAATTGAAGGATTGAGACCATTTTTGTCATTCCGTAGAGCGAATTGGAACACGGATGACGCGGATTTTACGAATTTACACGGATTTTTTTGGATTTTATGCTTAAAATTCAGCATAAAATCCAAAAAAATCGGGCTGTTTCATTTTTAGGTTACTTTTGGATACGAATCGATGTACGGATTTTACGGATTTCACCGATTCGTACGGATTTTTTAGAATTCATGCTTGAAACCCAAGCAAAAAAACAAAAAAAAATCCGTATGAATCGGTGAAATCCGTGAAATCCGCACATCCGTTCGTATCACAATGTATTCCAAAGTAACCTAAAAATGAAACATCCCCGAAAATCCGCGAAATCGGCTGGAAAAACTGTCGAACTCTCGTTAATTAATATTTTACCACTCCATTAAACCCATCGCTTTTTTGCCGAGCATCGTTAAATCCTCCGATGTTGCACGGTTTTGATAGTTCACTTCACGGTCTTCCGCCGCAAAATCGGGGCAAGAGCGACCTTCTAAAAATGTATCTTTTTGCATCTCAATAAAATCTTTATTTTTCTTGCAATAAGGCGTAGCGGCAATAAACATGACATTGCTATATTTTTTGCCTTCATGTTTGTTTTCCACCGCGTGAATCAAATCGGGATGCCACCAAGCGGTGTCCCCCGGTTGCAATTTTGGAAGACTACACATCCCTTTCAACAAGGGAGCATGCCATTGTTCATTAATGCTAAACGCTCTATTTTGAAGCGAACCACACCAGTCTTCCAACGGCACATCCGCCAAAAACGGACGAAGCATCAAATAACTAATCGCTTCTTTGAGCATTGGAATCACCTGCAAAGTGCCATCGCCTGCACCTTGCGCAGTCAACGCAGTCCAACCTTGGAAAGACCGAAATACTTTACAAACCGCAGGAGAAGGTACAAATTTCACGTCCAACCTTGCCGATAACTCAAATGGGTCGTAATTTTCCCAATTGCCCGTCAATATTTTTTCATACGTTTTCCGATAACTCGGTTCCATCCAACGTTCCACAGACCCGCTATCCAAATGCGTGGAAAGTCCGAAAGTCGTATCTTGTGGTTCGCGCATCCGAATTCGGTCCGCATAAGTTAGAAATTTGCCTTTTTCAAATTGTCCCTGGTCATTCCATAAACCATTCAAAAAACCTTGTACCTGCGCCATGTTTTCATGTTGACGCGCTTGAATCTGCGGGCGACTCCAATAAATCCCATAAACTTGCGGTCTGCTGTTTTTTAAATTGCCAAAATAATTATCTTTGGCATTCACTTTTTGCCCCAAATAATCATTTCGGTCTAAATAATCGACCAATGCTTCATTCCAGCCTTCTGCCATGGCTTTCGGGAATACATTTTTGATGATTAAAGTACCCGCTTTTTTAATTTTTTCCCTGTCAATGTTCGCCGAATGGTGGACAACATCTTGGAAATCAACGATTGGAATCGGCGATTCCCCTTGTTTTTTAGCCGTTTCGATTTCTTGAATGCGCGCCTCAATTGCTTTATTTAAACGAACCCAACTGCCGTCCAAATCTTGGATATTGGCTTTGATGCGTTGTTTCATTTCGCCATACGCTTGGAGGCTTGAGTTGACAACTGGTTTTGTTTCTATATAATTCATCTCTAAAAAATTTGTAGATTACTTGAAGTAATCAAGGTTTATAAAAACAATAATATATAATTTAATCCTAATTCCAGCGCGTCCTATCAATCTTTCCAGCAATAAGCTGCCCCTATCAAAGGCGCAACCGCACCCAAAATGGCTTTGCGAAAACGAATTTGAGGCGTATATGCTTTCAAAAGCGTTTCCATTTGTGGGAAAAAGAAATCAGACGCATGCGCAATATTTCCCCCAATAATCACCACTTCGGGCTG
>JBDKKX010000502.1:0-4327 GCA_039795795.1 Bacteroidota bacterium
AAAAATATCCCAAAATTTACAATGGCGCGATGGCACTTTGCCCGCTTTCCTCGCCGCCTTACGAGCAGACCAAAAGGGCTTTTGATAGTTATGTGATATTCAACGCGCTTTTTCCCGACTTACTGTACAAAGCTGCCGACATGACGAATCCCAAATTTCCCGCAACTTTCGGAGGCACGTTTCCAGAAAATATTAAAAAAGCGCAAGAGATTGTTTCAAAAATAAAAGATAAAACAGAATTATTAACGGCATATTTGCAATTTACCCAATTAAAAATAAGTGATTTGCCTTTTTGCTTAATTTTTTCAGAAGGCGTTGTGCGGGATTTGTCGGCGCAAGTGGGTGGGAATCCATTTGATAATACCAATACTTTATATTCGGGTTTTCCAAATAATTGGGATTTAAATGCAAAAATCGAGCGTTTAGCAGCGACGGCTTCCAATGAGCGTTTGACACAAAATGACCGTACAGGGTTGATTGAAAAGCCACTTTTGATGATGCACACGACTTATGACCAATTAATTACGCCTGCTTACGCTACAGAACATTATGATAATTTGGTACATGAAAAACATAAAGAGTTGAACCTCAAAGTGTTATATACCGATGGTCAAGCGCATTGTGCCTTCACGCCGCAACAAACGGCGGTTGCTTTTGATGCGTTGAGACAATGGGTTACTTCGGGCAAAAAGCCTACTATCATGGCAATCGAATCGCCTGCGCCCGCCAAACCAGATACTTTATGTTACGAAATGCGGATTTACACAGCAGAAAAAGGCAAATTGAATGACCTTTTGAAGCGTTTTCGCAAGCACACGACGAAACTTTTTGAAAAACATGGGATGACGAATGTGGGTTATTGGACTCCGTTGGACAATCCGGATGAAAAATTATATTACGTTTTGAGCTATCCCAATCGGGCAGCGCGGGAAATCGCTTGGAAATCGTTTATGGCAGATACCGTTTGGCAATCAGTTGCGAAAGCAAGTGAAGCGAAAGGCGGATTGGTTGCAAAAGCAGAAAGTATCTTTTTGAAAACCACTGATTTTTCTCCAATGAATTGGAAATCAAGCAATAATGGTGTATGGGAATTTCGTATTTATACGACCACTAAAAATAATTTACCATTATTATTGGAACGTTTTCGCGGTTTCACTTACAAAAAATTTGAATCGTTTGGCATGACCAATCAATTATACTGGACGGCGACCGACGCAGCACAAGGTTCGGATAAAATGTTATATTATTTTTTGACACATCCGACAGAGCCTATTGCAAAAGCGGCATTTGAAAAATTCGTCAAAGACCCAGACTGGATTGCGACGCGCAAGGCTTCGGAAGTAAAAGGCGGTGGTTCTTTGACAGAAAAAGTGGAATCTATTTTCATGTTTCCAACCGATTTTTCGCCGATTCGGTAATTTAGATTTTTTAGAACAAAAGCTACAAAGGAACAAAGTGGCTGTCTCAAAAGGGTAAAATTTAATATTTTGTGATTTTTTCTTTTGAGACAGCTACTTTGTTCCTTTGTAACTTTTGTTCTGCTATCTTGTTTTGCGTCGATTGATTTCATCTCGAATCTGTGCCGCCTGTTTATAATCCTCTTTGGACAACACATCTTCCAACTTTTTGTTTAAATCGTCTATACTCAACGTATTTAAACCGCCTTCTTTATCCTTCTCTTTTTCCTTTTCTTTGCCTTGCGGCTCTTTCTCACGGCGCGACGGCGATGGCGCAGCAGGTTGCGGGCGGCGTTCATCCTCCTGCTCTTCTAACACGACTCCTGCGGCTTCCAAAATGAACTCATACGTATAAATCGGACATTGAAAACGCACTGCCATTGCCAACGCATCCGAAGTACGGGAGTCAATTTCATAACGTATATTGTCCCGATAACAAATGAGTTGCGCATAAAAAACGCCATCCAATAAATTATTAATAATCACTTCTCTCAAATCCACTTTGAAAGTATCCATCATACTTTTGAACAAATCGTGTGTCAAAGGGCGATTTGGAGCCATGCGTTCCCACGCGACTGCAATTGCTTGCGCTTCAAACGCGCCGATAATGATGGGCAGCCTACGTCTGCCGTGCTTTTCGCCCAAGACAACCGCATAATTATGCGATTGGGTCACGCTGTGCGACAAGGCGACTATATCCATCGGTATTTTTTTCATCTCGAGACTCCTGATTTTATTGTTAAATACGTGGGCATTCAACACGCAAAGGTAAACTATTTTTGATTATCGTGATACTTTTTCAGCACAAAAGTTGCAAAACAAGCAACAATGTTACCCTAATCCTGTGCCTTTTATCCTATCTTCTCCTGTTTTTTTCTTATTTTTTTCCTTTTCGGGCAATAATTCGTATAAATGATATACTACGGATTTCAATTCTTCATAATTTTTTCGTTCCAAAGCGCGTTCTCCGAGTTGTAAAAATTGTTGTACTTTTTGCTTATTTTCGGCGGGATAATCGGGATAAGTCACGTACCAATGATACGAGGCAATCCAAGTTTCGGGTGCATCTTGCCGAATTTGCCATGCTAAATTTTGCAATGCTTTGGTTTTACTTTGAATCAAAGCGCGGTTATTGGAAGCCAAATATTCCCTTTCATGCTGCGTAATGCGTTGAAAATCGGCACTAAATTTTGAATTAGCGTGATTATCAACATAAAATTTGGTATTTTGCTTTTGTTCAAAATAAGCAGCTTTATCGGCTTCTGCGTAACGGTCTTGCATTGCGGCATCTAATTGTTGTGCCAAACGCCTTTTTTGTTCTTCCAATTGATATTTCAAATCTGTCACATCGTCAGAAGACATATTTTTAATTTTCGGCATCATTTCTTCCAACGCTGTCACAATCGCGGATACTTTTGCTGCCATTCGGAAGGCTTCGGCTCGTTCCAAATCGTTCAATTCGCGTCGAGCGCGGCGCAATAATTCAATGATTTCCGTTTTCAACTTTTCCAAATTCACGGTGCGCGCATTCGGGCTGAAAACATCACTTAATTCTTGGTCTGTCATCAATAATATTGCTGCGATTTTCAAATCTCGACTCTCGCTGACCTCAATCGTAATCTCCACATCCGAACCTTTCACCAAATTCATCGTCAAATCGCGCCCTTTGAACTCCACAATCCCCAAAGGCAGACACGCCGAAGGCGTTGCAAACCGACTGCCTTCCAAAATATTGATTAACAATGCGTCTTCACTTCCTTTCGGAATCGTTTTAGAAACCGTTTTGATGACCGTTTTTTTAAGCGGGAGAATCGCATTTTTTTCAAATATAACTTCTAATTTAGTCGTATTCTGTTCAAAATCATCGATTTCCATACAAATATCATTCGGTAACGGCTGTCCTTGAACACTATATTTTCCATGTTGTATTTCAATCATATCAACCGATGTATGTACATGATTGTTCATGGCATCGAACACTTTTAATTCAAAAAGGTTCAAATCGTGTTTCCTCAAAGGCAGAATTTCAGAAATGCGTTCCGTCAAAGGCTTCAATCCCGAATCAAAACCGCCATCTGCCCGAAGCAACCGATAAAAATGACCCCGAAAATTGCCCATAACATTCGCCATGAAATATTCTTCATCATCTTGGGTCGTTTTTTGATACGCCATTTTAAAACTAATTGTTGATTGAGTTGCAAGCGAATTCAATTTTGGCGATGCGGCGGCTGGTTTCAATTGCTTCGTTTTTCCACCCGCATAATACGCCGCACCGACGACCACCGCATTCGTTGGGTCAACGGATTGATTTACTTTAATATTCAACTCATTGACAATCATCTTTTTAACCAACGGAATATACGTAGAACCGCCAATTAAAATCACTTGCTCAATATCCTGATTCGACAAATTATTTTTATGCAGCAAATCTTGAATCAACCGAATGGAATAATCAATTTTAGGTTTCACCGCCGCTTCAAATTGCGCCCGCGTGATATTTAAAACAATTTCGTGGTTTTCTTCCGCGCTGTCCTCAATTTCAAACTCAATTTCTGCACTCAAACTATTCGACAATTGAATCTTCACTTCCTCCGATTTGTACAATAATTGATAATACAATTTGTTATAAATCCCTTTTGAACTTTTCAATTCAATCTCCAAATCTTGAAAATGACCTACTTTTTTCAAGTGCGGCACAATGATTTGGTCAATAATCAACGCATCAAAGTCCGTTCCACCCAAAAAATTATCGCCTTCGTGGTCAACGACCTTCATTTCACCCTCCTCAAAACGCACCAACGCGACATCAAAAGTGCCGCCGCCCAAGTCATAAACCAACCATTGCCCCTGCAATGCCGCCCCATCATGCT
>JBDKKX010000503.1:0-4324 GCA_039795795.1 Bacteroidota bacterium
AAAATAAAAAAAATCCGTACCAATCGGTGAAATCCGTGGAATCCGTACATCCGTTTGTATCCTAATTTTCCAAAGCGGAAACTGCTGTTTTTAAAACTGGTTAGGTGTGGGCGTTTTATCATTTTCAATTTACTCAATTTTTATATATTTTTAAAACAAATTATTTAAATTTTTCAACAAATTATTTAAAAAGTGGTCAGATTTTGGATTAATGATTATCTTTGCACTCATTTTAAAACTTTTACTTTAAAATGTGTCTCATAAAGCATTGATTATCAACAAGTTTTAAACCACCAAATTATGACTCAAGAAGTACAGTATAACGAAGATAATATTCAATCCTTGGATTGGAAAGCGCATATTCGCCTCCGTCCTGGGATGTACATTGGCAAATTGGGCGATGGTGCTGCGCCAGATGATGGGATTTACGTCCTTTTGAAAGAGATTATTGATAATTCGATTGATGAATTTGTCATGGGTTATGGCAAAACGATTGAGATTCGGTTGGAAGACAGTCATTTGTCGGTTCGGGATTTTGGGCGGGGGATTCCTTTGGGCAAGGTGATTGAATGCGTTTCGCAAATCAATACGGGAGGTAAGTATGATTCCAAAGCGTTTAAAAAGTCGGTCGGACTCAATGGGGTGGGGACGAAGGCGGTGAACGCGCTTTCGGCGTACTTCAAAGTGACGGCGATTCGGGACGGGCAAATGAAAACGGCGGAATTTGAGGGTGGAGAATTGACAAAAGAGCATCCGCTTGAAAAAACGGATTTGCCGAATGGTACGTTGATGCTGTTTAAACCCGATGTTGCGATTTTCAAACAATTTAAGTTTAAAAATGAGTTTATTGAGATGCAATTATGGAATTATGCGTATCTCAATTCTGGTTTGAAATTGTTGTTTAATGGCAAAACTTTTGCTTCTAATAATGGCTTATTAGACCTTTTAAATCGGAAAATTGGGGAAGAAACCGTAGAATATCCTGTGATTTACCTCAAAGGGGCGGATATTGAAATCGCGATGACGCATGGTCGGCATTATGGCGAGCAGTATCATACGTTTGTAAATGGTCAAAATACGACGCAGGGAGGGACGCATTTAATGGCATTCAAGGATGCAGTGGTGCGGGTGGTGCGCGAACATTTCAACAAAATGTATGAACCGCAAGATATTCGTTCGTCGATTATTGCGGCGATTAGCGTCCGAATTGAAGAACCTGTGTTTGAATCGCAGACGAAAACCAAACTCGGTTCGCAAAATATCTCGCCTGACGGGATTTCTTTGCGCCTTTTTGTGAGCGATTTTTTGAAAAAAGCGTTGGATGATTTCCTGCATAAGAATAAAACCGTTGCCGACGCGCTCCGAAGACGCATCGAACAGAATGAACGCGAACGCAAAGAAATTGCAGGGATTAAGAAAATTGCGACGGAACGGGCTAAAAAAGCCAATATTCATAACAAAAAGTTGCGAGATTGTCGTTTTCATTGGGGGGAAAAAGGGGATTCAAACAAATTGTCTCAAACGACTTTGTTCGTAACAGAAGGGGATTCCGCGAGTGGTTCGATTACCAAATCGCGGAATGTGGAAACGCAAGCCGTTTTTAGTTTGCGCGGGAAACCGTTGAATTGTTTTGGATTGACTAAAAAAGTGGTGTATCAAAATGAAGAATTGAATCTTTTGCAACATGCGTTGAATATTGAGGATGGGATTGAGTATTTGCGGTACAATCGCGTCGTAATTTCGACCGATGCCGATGTAGATGGCATGCACATTCGATTGTTGCTTTTGACGTTTTTTTTGCAATTTTTTCCTGATTTGGTGCGCAATGGGCATTTGTACATTCTTCAAACCCCTCTTTTTAGGGTTCGAGACAAGAAAAACACGTATTATTGCTATTCTGAAACCGAAAAACGGGCTGCGATTCGCCAATTAAAAGGCAATGCGGAAATTACGCGATTCAAAGGTTTGGGAGAGATTTCGCCAGATGAATTTGGTGCATTTATTGGAGACGATATTCGCCTTGAACCCGTCGTTTTGACCGAAGATTGTAATATTGACCAGACTTTGGAGTATTATATGGGCAAAAATACGCCTGAACGGCAGGATTTTATTATTGATAACCTGCGTTTGGAGTTGGAAGAGATTGAAGATGCGGTGGAAATTAAAGAAGCGATGGATGTGGTGAATTAGCGCGTTGGAATTAGGATTAAATAGGATTTTTTGGGGATTAAATGGGATTGATTTTTTTTGGATTTTTGGGATTGATTTTAAAATCCAAAAAATCCAAAAAAATCAATCCCATTTAATCCAAAAAAAATCCCATTTAATCCTAATTCCAGCGCACTACTCTGCTAATCGAAACCCAATAAAATACCAATGATAGGGCGCAGTATTCCGCCGTCGGTTTGTGAGACGACTATATAACGAGTCATCCCACCAAGCCCCACCCCGACGCACCCGTTTCAACCCACGAAGCGCGCCCGTCGGATTCCGAACCGCAACACTATCGTAACGATGATACCAATCGCCGCACCATTCCGAGACATTGCCAGACATATCATAAATACCCAATTCATTTGCCCATTTTTCACCCACAACATGTGTTTTGCTACCCGAATTGTCATAAAACCAAGCAACTTCATACACATTATTGCTACCACTATACCGAAAATGCTTACTAAGCGGACCACCGCGTGCTGCAAACTCCCATTCCGCCTCCGTCGGCAACCGATAATTTTTACCTGTAAGGCTATCCAGTGCCTGAATAAAAACTTGTGCAGCCTCCCAAGACACGTTTTCAACAGGACAATTTTGGCAATTGTTGAATTGAGCTGGATTCGTTCCCATGACAGCCTGCCATTGCGCTTGCGTCACCTCGTATTTCCCAATAGCAAAATCATCCAGTGTCACCTCATGCGCAGGGCGTTCACTACTATCACCAACATTATTGCCCATTTGAAAAGTGCCGCCTTTAACTTTTACCATTTCAATAATGGGTGCACGAGGTAGTATTTTGAACCAGGTTGCCTTGTGAATCGCGTTATCCGTTTTAGATTTTGTGCAATTTTGCCCTAAAAACCCCGTTATTATCCCTATAAATAACCATTGAATCCGTGTTTTACACTTTTTTAGATTAAAATCCCTGTTCCAAATGAAAAACTTTATCATTTATATCTTTTTATGTATGTGTTTTTTAGTCAATTGTAAGTCGCGTCAAACGCCGCGCATACAGGATTTAACGAACACTTATTTTAAATATTCTATGAATAAAATGGAATTGTATTACAATTGTATGCGCTATCGGGTAAAACATTTTCCTGCGGGTATGTCTTTTCATTTTAAGGCGGATAGCACTTTTGTATATAGTTCGTGCGACCCCAACAGTCCATTTGAAGGTCGGTACCAAGTGCGGCAAGACACGATTTTTTTAGATTGCGATTATGATTTATTGCCAAAACAATTTGTATTTTCTGATGACAATACAATTGTAGGTACGATGTTTTTGAAAAAACGACAAGAAATGCTTTATTTTATTTGTAAAAAAGATAGTTTATCAAAATTAGATGCTGATAGATTGTAAATTAAACAAAAAAGGAGCGCACATTGCTGTACGCTCCTCTTTTTGTTTTAAAAACAATATATTATGCTGCTGCTGCATCTGTTTTTTCCGTCGTTGCGACAGGCGTTGCAGGCGTTTCTGCCTTTTTGCCCCCGCGTCCGCGCCGAGTTTTGCGAGTGCGTTCGGTTGTAGCGGTGCCTTCTTTTGCGGCTTTCGCTTCCAACAAGATTTCATTGAAATCGACCAATTCAATAATCGCCGTTTCTGCCGAGTCGCCCAAGCGGAATCCAGTGCGCATGATCCGTACATAGCCCCCTGGACGTTCACCGACTTTTGGTCCGATGACATCAAAAATTTCTTTCGCTGCCTCTTTATTTTGGAGATAGCTGAACACCACCCGCCGAGAATGCGTCGTATTCGTTTTGGATTTGGTAATCAATTTCTCGACATAAGATCTTAAAGCTTTCGCTTTGGGCAACGTCGTATTGATTTTTTTATTCATAATCAATGCTGCTGCCATGTTTTTAAGGAGGGCATCTCTGTGCGCCTTCGTTCTGCTGAGGTTGTTGACTTTATCGCCGTGTCTCATATTGAATTGATAAATTTTATCTTCGCAACACTGGAGCTAAAATATTTTATTTTGCTCATGCGGTTATTGCAAAAAAATTATATAATAAATTATTAAAAATTATATTTCGATACAAATAGATGTACGGATTTAACGGATTTCACAGATTTGTACGGATTTTTTAAGGCAATGCTTTG
>JBDKKX010000504.1:0-4309 GCA_039795795.1 Bacteroidota bacterium
AAAATAAAAAGAAAAGGGAAGCCACAAAGCCTCCCTTTTCTTTTTCCTTTCCACCTTTCACGCACCCTTCCATCAATTAAATATCCTTTTCCAAAACGATTTTTTCTTCTTTTTCGGATACGAAACCGCATCATGTTCGGTTTGTTTTTTAGCGGCATGTTCTGCGGCTTGCGCTGCGAGCGATGCCATGTTCAACGTTTCTACCGATTTTTCACAATCATTCGCCACCACCGAATACGTATAATTCCGACCATTTGCAACATCTAAATCATTGAAAGTCAAATCTTTCGTATCGCCCGGAAGAAAAGCAATAATATTTTTACCATCATTATAATCCGCTTTTCCCTTATCAAAACGATACACCAAATATTGAAAAAAGTATTCCCGACTCCGCGCCGTCGGCTTCCAACGCACTGCCACTTTACCATTTTCAGCCGTCAACGTCCGCACTTCCGCGACATCGCAAGCCATCGCAGACGTATCCCGAAAAAGCGTTGGCGCAGCCGCATATTCCGCAAATTGATTCGCCCGCAATGCCGTCGCAAAACCCAACGGATTTTGAATCAAATTCTTAGAACTAAACAACACAAATCCTTTTACACCACTTATACTTCGGTCAAAATCAATCTGTTGTGCAATTTGATTCGGGTCTTTCCACTTCGGTTCTTTGGCAGCACTCGTGCCCACCCGATACGCGCCCAAACCAATATAAACCGCTTTGCCATACGAATTCGCTGCCCACCATTGCGTACACGCAGCATGTTCTGCGGTGCTGAAACCCAATGTCCAATAAACTTGCGGTACGACATAATCAATCCAACCCATTTGTAACCACTTTTTTACATCTGCATATAAATCGTCATAACAAGTCACGCCCGCATACGTACTCGACCCAGAAGGGTCTTTATAACTATTCCGCCAAACGCCAAAGGGACTAATCCCAAATTGCACCCGAGGCTTAATGCGTTTGATGGTAGCAGACAACATCGAAATCAATTGATCCACATTTTCACGCCGCCAATCTTCCAAACTTAACCCATTATAATTGTATTTTGAATACGCTGCACCATCCACAAACTGTTCATTTCCATTTTTATACGGATAAAAATAATCGTCAAAGTGTATTGCATCAATCTCATACCGTTGCACAATCTCCGTGACCACATCGTTGATATGCGCCCGCACTTCGGGCAATCCCGGATTAAACATCGTGCGTTTATTATATTTGACAAACCAATCGGGATGCTGTTTCATCATGTGCAACGGGTGCATAGACGACACCGTTTCATTATCCATCGCCGCCCGATACGGGTTCATCCAAGCGTGAAATTCAATATTTTTTTCATGGGCAGTGCGCACCATAAATTCCAATGGGTCGTAACCATCCGAAGGCGGCGTTCCCTGATTTCCTGTCAAATATTTCGACCAAGGCACAATATCCGATTTATACAAAGCATCTCCAGAAGGACGGATTTGCACAAATACAGCATTGATATTCAACGCTTTATAACTATCCAAAAGCCGCATCCATTCCGATTGTAAAAACTTAGAATCCGTCGTGCGCGTCGCAGGATAATCAATATTCAAAACCGTCGCCACCCAAACACCGCGCATTTCGCGTTTCGCAATCGGCGCAACAGGGGTTTGCGCACCCAAACTCAGCGCGCTCATAACAGTCAATAGGCTCAAAAAGCCATGTCTTACTCGGGTAAAACGTGCAGTCATAGTGGTGTCCTCAATCGTTAGCGGAGCAAAATAAATATTCTTTTTTTTCAATTCTCGCAAAAGTAATGCGAATGATTGAAAATCTTGTGCTTTTTGAGCTAATTTTTTTTGAAAATACATGGAATTGGGTTATTTGGGCGTGAATAATGAATTTGGAATCGTCAACAATTATAGAAAAGGCAGCATCTCACCAACCGCCTCCAATAGAGATTTGATGAAAAATGTTTACAACAAAAAATGTACTAAATACTCAAGAATAGAAAAATTCGTTTCAAAATTACACAAGGAGATACTGGATTTGCACGGTTGGTATGTTCCTTCTGACGTTAAAACGCAGAAAAGTGACGCAATTGTATATTGAAAAAACATATTTTTAACAATTTTTTAATTAAAAAATACGATTTTTTCAAAAGATTTTTTATGCCTACATTTGCAGCAAAAATTCATAGTTCAATTAAAATAGAGATGCAAACAGAACAAAAAGTCACCGTCGGAACGGAGATTTTCTTCGCTATCTTGATAGCCGCAATTCATTTCGGCTGGATAACTGCCGAATATTATTTGGGTTTAAACGGGAGTAACAAGGCTTGGTATGAGTCTGTGACCAAATTTGTGGCGATTCCCGTTATTTATATGTCGTATAAGGCGATGTTGGCGAAACGGGATAATGAAGGGACGATTTCATTGGAACGGGCTGCTTTGAGCGCGCTGATTTTGGCGGGCATGACGGCGGTGTTGATACCCGTCAGTTATTGGCTGTTTCGGAAGTATATTAATCCTGCGTTTTTTGATGATTTCGCTCGTTACGCGACCGATGTGCAGAAAATGGATCCTTTGAAAGCGATTGATACGTATAGTTTACGGCATTTCTCGAAATGGGGATTTTTGCATGCGTTGTTGATTGTGGGCGGCACTGGTTTGATGACGGCAATCGTGATGCCGAAACGGGCTTAAAAAATATTTTTTATCACAGATTGAACAGATTTGACGAGATTTCACAGATTTTTTTTGCTTTTAAGCATTGAAAATCAAAAAAAAATCTGTGAAAATCTCGTCAAATCTGTTCAATCTGTGATAAAAAGTTTACCTTTTACTCCAAAATTGTGCTAAAAGATACGCCGTTATCATGTCCCAAATGCCATACCATGCCACAATTAACGCCATCCCGCCTAAGCCTTCAAAGAATTGAAACACTAAAATCAAGCCCAACGTCGTATTATGAATCCCTGTTTCAAAAGTAATCGCTCGAGCGTCGGCTTCTGAAAGTTTCGCCATTTTCGCAACGCTGTAACCCAACATTAATGCAAATAAATTGAAAATCACTGTCAATACAAATACTTCTTTTAAATAATCTTTAATATTCGCTAAATTGCCCACCAAAGCACCAACGATGAAACCAATAAATATAATTAAAGATAAAATTTTAACAGGTCGTTTTATTTTGCTCACAAATTGTGGAAATTGATAATTCATAAACATACCGATACTCAATGGAATCAGCATCAAAGTCGCCACGATTTGGATAATATCCAAAGGATTGATATAAATGTTTTGTTTCAAAGTGTTTAAATTGGGGATGAAGGAAGTACCTATCCAAAATATCGCAGGCATCGTAAGGATAGAGGCAAGCGTTGATACAGAAGTCGTCGTGACGGCTAAAGCGGTATTGCCTTTCGCCACATACGTCGAATAATTAGAAATATTGCCGCCCGGACAGGCTGAAACCAATATCATCCCAACAGCAATGCTTGTTGCGGGTTGAAAAAGGAACACCAAAAGGAGGGTCAGCGCGGGTACTAAAAACCATTGGGATAAAAGTCCGATTAAAACGGCTTTTGGATGTTTCCAAAGTACCTCGAAATCCGATTTTTGAATGTCGAGCGCGACTCCAAACAATAAAAATCCTAATAGAATGTTCAATAGAAATCGCTGATTGGGGTCGAAATGGATGCGGAGGTTGTCAACGTGATTCATGCTTTTCGTTTTTTTAAAATGCAAAATTAATCAAAAATTCAACAATGAACAAACTGTTTTGCCTATTTCTTTTATGGAGTTTGCCTGCATTCAAGCATCCTATCCACCTTTGTAAATCGGATTTGGAATATCACGCGCCGAGTCAAACGTTGCGCTTGACGATAGCGATTTTCATCGATGATTTGGAACTCGCCTTGCGGAAACGCGGACAAAATAAACTTTTTATCGGCACAGAACGTGAAAAATTAGGTACGAATGATTTGATATTAAAATATGTCCAAGAGCATTTTTTAATAAAATTGAATCATCAACCGATTGTATATCAATGGGTTGGCAAAGAAACAGAACGCGATTGGACTACGTTGCGGATTTATTTGGAAGTGCCTAAATTGGCTTCTTTTAAAAACGTTTCGTTTGAAAACAAGATTTTGACGGAAGCGTTTGATGACCAGAAAAATATTGTGGAATTGAAATTGGCGGGCAAACCATCGGGTTATTGGTTGTTGGATAAGGATAAATTTATGGGAGAATGCTTGAATTAGGATTAAATGGGATTTTTTTGGGATTAAATGGGATTGATTTTTTTGGGATTTTTGGGATTTTCAATCCC
>JBDKKX010000505.1:0-4300 GCA_039795795.1 Bacteroidota bacterium
GTGAACAAATAACAATTGGTTGACCGCGTAAAAGTATTAGCTTTCTCTTTTTAAAAAAATGCAATAAAAAGGTTAGTTACGATTGTCAAGCCGTTTGAAAACCTTGTAAGTGATTGACTCTAAATGAGTTGTTCTAAAAAGGATTCCGTCAGCAAAGCGAAATTTGAAAAGCGTTTAAAATAAAAAATCAAAATCGGCGGTTTATGATTCACGAAATTGTTTTTACGGAATTCTAACAATATCGTAACGAATGTATTAATTTTGGCGTTTCGTTTTGATACGTGTAAATCCTAGTGTTGGTTATAAATTATCTTTACATGAGAATTTTTCTTTCTATTTGTTTGTTGAATCTTACGTGTCACCTGATGGCACAACGTTCTGAACCCCAACCGCAAGCGCGTTGGCAACAGCGTGTGGAATACCTTATGAATGTTGATTTTGATGCTAAAAAACATCAATTTAAAGGAAATCAACGATTAACGTATTATAATAATTCGTCAGAAGTTTTACGAAAAGCGTATTATCATTTGTATCTCAACGCTTTCCAACCCAATAGTGCGATGGACGTGCGTTCACGCAACATTATTGACCCTGACCCAAGGGTAGGGGATAGGATTTCAAAATTGAAACCCGATGAAATCGGTCGTCAAGAGGTGAAAACGTTGACGATGGATGGAAAACCTTGTAAATTTAAGGTGGAAGGGACGATTTTGGAGGTGGAATTGCCTACGATGATGCCGCCTGCGAGTAGTGCGGTGTTTGAAATGACGTTTGAAGGGCAGGTGCCTGTACAAATTCGGCGTTCTGGACGCAACAATAAAGAAGGGATTGACTACACCATGACACAATGGTATCCTAAAATGTGTCAATTTGACGAGCAAGGTTGGCATGCAAATCCGTATATTGGGCGTGAATTTTATGGAATTTGGGGCTTATATGATGTCACCATTAAAATGGATGAAAAATATACGATTGCGGCAACGGGTATTTTGCAAAATCCGACAGAGATTGGCAAAGGTTACGCGGCACCAGACGCAAAAGTAAGTCCAAAAGTGGAAAAAGGGAAATTGACATGGCATTTCAAGGCGGAGAATGTCCATGATTTTGCTTGGGCGGCGGACCCTGATTATGCACATACGCAAATCAAGGCAGATGATGGAACGCAATTGCATTTTTTTTATCAAAAAAGTGATAAAACAACTGCTTGGGAATCTTTGCCAAAGATTATGGGGAAAGCGTTTCAATATATTGCAGAAAATTATGGAAAATACGCTTTTGAATCCTTTTCATTTATTCAAGGCGGCGATGGCGGTATGGAATATCCGATGTTGACGATGATAACAGGGGAGCGTCCGTTGAATAGTTTGATGGGCGTATCGGTGCATGAAGCGTTGCATAATTGGTATCAAGGGGTTTTGGCGAGCAATGAAAGCCTTTATGGTTGGATGGATGAAGGTTTTACGAGTTATGTGGAGAACGATGTGGAGGAATGGGTGCGCAAACAAGGTTGGATTCCGGGGGTAAATGCGAAAGGTTATGACGCGATGAAAGATAATGTGGCGGCGTATTGTCGATTTTCGCAATCGGGTCGGGAAGAGCCTTTGAGCATTCATGCGGATCATTATATGACGAATACGGCGTATAGCATGGGCGCGTATGTGAAAGGTTCTGTTTTTTTGCAAGAATTGAAATATATTGTTGGAGAAAAAATGTTTAAAGAAGCGTTTAAACAGTATTACAATCAATGGAAATTTCAACATCCGAATCCGAATGATGTGATTCGCGTTTTTGAACGAATGAGTGATTTGGAATTAGATTGGTTTAAAGAATATTGGGTAAACAGCACACACACCATTGATTATACTATTGATAAAGTGGAATCGGAGGGTGATAAAAAAACAAAAGTGCATTTATCGCGGACGGGGCAAATGCCGATGCCTTTGGATATTGTGGTGACGTATGAAAATGGGATGCAAGAAATGTTTTATATTCCGTTGGACATCATGCGCGGCGAGAAGCAAAATGAGGATGCCAAAATGAAGTTTAATCTTTTGCCGGATTGGACTTGGACGCATCCGACGTATGAATTTTCGATTCCTGAGAAATATGAAAAGGTGAAAATGGTTCAAATTGACCCTTCGGGTAGGTTGGCAGACGTGCGTTTGGATGATAATCTTTGGAATCGCCCTGCGCCTGTGATCACGAATGATAAAAAATGAACACATAGGTTCATAGGGGACATAGGGAAAAATGAACACATAGGTTCATAGGGTACATAGAGGCAATTGTTGGAAAATTTGTTTTCCAACAATTGCCCCTATGTACCCTATGAACCTATGTGTTTTAAAAATCGTATCGCAAACCGTTCACCCAATTATAAGTCAAATCGGGAAAATTAACAGGCAATCGCGGGTCATTGTCATAATTTATCGTGAAACTCCCTTTAAAACTCCACTTTTTCGACAATCCAAATACCAAAGCCGATTCCGAAGCCAACCGATAATTATTCAATTGATTCAAAAGCGGTTGAAAATACGTCGTGCTCGAAAATTTTGAAAACGAATTGATTTTAAAATTAAACGACAAATAACTGCTTAAACGATGATTATTCTCTAAAACTTCCGTTTTATTCAACTCATTGCGTTCAAACATATACAATATTCCAAGATAAACCTTCTGTTTTAAATATTTTTGCAATTTCCAACGAACCCCTGTTCCCGCCAAACCGCGAAAAAGAATCCGAGTGCGTTCATTGTATTGCGCTTGCACGAACCCTTCCCAAACCCATTCGTCTGGAGTCCATTCATAATTATAGCGCAAATGTTGAAAACCATCATTTAAATATTTGGTTTTATCTGCTTGAACAAAATTATATCCTGTCATAGACAAAAAAAAATGCCGATGATGGACATATTCCATTTGAACGTTGGCACGACCCGAAAGCAATCGTTTATCGGTTTGATATAAATTAAATCCAATATCTGCAAAACCTTTAAACGCAATCGTATCGCCTAATTTAACCCGTTTATCTTCGACATTGACGATTTGGGCTGAAAGCGTATTTAAAACAAAATTTATTAAAACAAGGATTATAACCCATGAATCATATTTGAACATTTTATTTGAATCAGTTAGTTTAAAATATGTTTTATATATAAAAAATCATTACTCATTTAAAATTTTATATTCAATTTATTGTTCAAATAACCGACTAAAACCTGTAAACTGGGTTCTAAACTTTGATTATTATTGAAAATCAAATCCGATTCTTTCAAATACGGCTCAATAAATTGTTGATAACTTGGTACAATATGGTGTTCATACCGATACAAAACGTCTTCAATCGGATAACCGCGTTCCACTTGGTCGCGCCGAATCCGCCGAATAATTTTCAAATTTTCTTCTGCAAAAACGAAAATTTTCAAATCAAACATTTTTTTAATCGCGGGATAATGAAAAACAAACAGCCCCTCCACAATGATAATCGGCGCGGGTCGAAAATATTTAATAACAGGCATAGCGTCCTTATTATTGAACACATATTCCTGTTTTTCAATGATTTCGCCATTTAATAATTTTACAATATCTTGTTGAAAGGCTTTATCATCAATGGAAGTCGGCAAATCAAAATGCGCATATCCATTGGCATCAACCCACTGTTCGGGACGCGGTTTGTAATATTCATCTTGGGAAATCACGCAAAGCGCGTTTTCAGGAAAAATCTGCCTTAATCGTTTAATAAGCGTTGTTTTGCCCGAGCCAGAACCGCCCGTTACGCCGATTATAAATGGTGTATTGGATTGCATAAATCAAAAATAAAAACGAATGGTTAGTAAGAGCCGCAAATTTATCCTTTTTTTTTAAACATCTTTCGTGCTTTTTGAGTTTAAACACGTTGTTTTAAGCAATATGCTGTTAATATTGAATGCGATTTGATTTATTTGTTTTAATTTTGGGCAAAAAAAATTAAAAATGCGCCCAATCTCGTCTAAAAAAGGTTTTTTATACGTCGATTCTTGCTACTTTTGCCGCCGCTATGAAAATATTTCACAATCTATCGGAATTGCCTGATTTTAAAAATACTGTCATTACCATTGGGTCTTTTGACGGCGTACATACGGGACATCAATCTATTTTGAAACGCGTGAAGGCGTTGGCGGAGGCGGTTAAGTTGCCTTCGGTGGTGATTACGTTTCATCCGCATCCGCGGCTGGTTTTGGAGGGGAACAACGCGCCTGTCAAGTTGTTGACTTTGACGGATGAGAAAACTTTCTTGTTGGAAAAGCAAGGCATCGATTAT
>JBDKKX010000506.1:0-4298 GCA_039795795.1 Bacteroidota bacterium
TCGTGACGGTTTCTAAAATATGCATAATCAATGGATTAAATTTTCTAAATGTGGCTGTCTCAAAAGAGTAAAATTTAATTTTGAATACTTTTTGGCACAGATGGAACAGATTCAACGCGATTGTACAGATTTTTGTTGATTTTCAATGCTTGAAATCAACAAAAATCTGTGCAATCGCGTTGAATCTGTTCCATCTGTGCCAAAAAGCTATCCAACCATTGCAGGCGTAGTAACAGCCTTAGCTTGCCGTTTAGCCAACACCGCTTTATAATCTCTTGGCATCACTTTGACCCAATCCGCTTGGTATTTTGCCCAATTTTCCAATACATCTAATGCTTTTTTAGAAGCCGTATATCGGAAATGGTCGCGTAGCAAAGTGCGAATCGTTTCAGCATCAGCCGTTTCAACAGGGTCAAAATCAATCATTTCGGTATTGCAATTTTGTTTAAACGTTCGATTCGGGTCGAAAATGTAGGCTACGCCCCCACTCATACCCGCCGCAAAATTCTGTCCCGTTTCGCCCAAGACCAAAACAACCCCGCCCGTCATATATTCGCAACCATGATCGCCAATGCCTTCGACCACCGCTTTCGCGCCCGAATTGCGGACAGCAAAACGTTCCCCCGCCATGCCATTGATATAGACTTCGCCAGAAGTCGCGCCGTACAACGCCACATTGCCAATAATAATATTTTTATCCGCATCAAAAGTGGCATTTCTATCTTTGGACACAATTAACTTCGCCCCAGAAAGCCCTTTCCCAAAATAATCATTGGATTCGCCTTCCAACGTGAATTGAATGCCTTTCGCTGAAAAAGCACCAAAACTTTGTCCCGCAGAACCTCTAAATCGGATTTGAATGGTGTCTTCTGGCAAACCCGCACCCCCATAAAGTTTAGAAATTTCATTAGAAAGCATCGCGCCCACCGCTCTATCCGTATTTTTGATTTTATACTCACCCGAATAGGCTTTGCCTTGACTTAAATTCGATGCAAGATTTTTAATCAATTTTACATCCAACACCTTTTTTATACCATGGTCTTGTGGTTGTTTTTTGTACAAACCAACGGATTCATCCGCAGGTTCTTTGTACAAAATCGGACTCAAATCGACCATTTTATATTTCCAATGCGGAATATCTTTGTTGATTTTCAAGACTTGGACTTGTCCAATCATCTCATTCACCGTCCTAAAACCAAGCGATGCCATGATTTCACGCAAATCATTCGCTAAAAACTTGAAAAAATTGACAACATGTTCGGGTTTGCCCGTGAAACGCTTGCGCAATTCTGGGTCTTGCGTCGCAATCCCAACAGGACAAGTATTCACATGACATTTTCTCATCATAATACAACCTTCCACAACCAACGCTGCGGTCGCAACGCCCCATTCTTCCGCACCCAATAATGCAGCAATCGCAATATCTCGTCCAGTGCGCAATTGTCCATCCGTTTGAACGGTGACTCTATCGCGCAATTTGTTTTTCACCAACGTTTGATGCGTTTCCGCTAAACCCAATTCCCAAGGCAAGCCCGCGTGTCGAACCGACGAAATCGGAGAAGCACCCGTACCGCCATCATGTCCCGCAATCAAAATTGCATCTGCTTTCGCCTTCGCAACGCCCGACGCAATCACGCCAACGCCCGCTTTCGACACCAATTTAACATTGATGCGCGCTGCCCGATTCGCGTTTTTCAAATCAAAAATCAATTGTGCCAAATCTTCAATCGAGTAAATATCATGGTGCGGCGGCGGCGAAATCAACCCAACGCCTGGCGTAGAATGCCGTACCCGACCAATCCAATCATCGACTTTATGCCCCGGTAATTGACCGCCTTCCCCCGGTTTTGCACCTTGAGCCATTTTAATTTGCAATTCATCGGCATTTGCCAAATAATGACTCGTCACCCCGAACCGTCCCGAAGCCACTTGTTTAATCGCAGACCGTTCCCAATCGCCATTTTCCTTTTGAGCAAATCGGATTTCGTCTTCCCCACCTTCGCCCGAATTCGATTTGCCTCCAATTCGATTCATCGCAATTGCCAAAGTCGTATGTGCTTCATGCGAAATCGAACCAAAGGACATCGCACCCGTCGCAAACCGTTTCAAAATGCCTTCAATCGGCTCGACTTCCGATAACGGAATCGCTTCTCGTTTCCGAAACGTCAACAAACCGCGCAATGTACACGCTTGTTCCGATTGTTGATTAATCAAACTCGCATATTTTTTATAGGAAGCCAAATCATTATTCCGCGACGCGACTTGCAAATGATGAATCGTACTCGGATTAAACAAGTGAAATTCGCCTTGTCGCTTCCACTGATACACCCCACCAACTTCTAAATCATTGATTTTAAAGGCATTATCAGGATATGCCAACCGATGTTTGACCAAAATTTCTTCCGCAATCCCATCAAACCCAATGCCTTCAATCCGAGAAATCGTTTTGGTAAAACAACGTTCCACCACCTCAGAATTCAAACCCAAAATTTCAAAAATCTGCGCCCCCGCGTAAGATTGCAAGGTCGAAATACCAATCTTTGACATGACTTTTAATAAGCCTTTGCCAATCGCTTTGATATACATTTCCGACGCTTTTTTGAAATCATACGCAATAATTTTCTTATCTGCCAATTCTTGAATCGTCGCAAACGCCATATACGGATTCACCGCAGACGCACCGTAACTCATCAACGTTGCAAAATGATGCGTTTCGCGCACATCGCCCGCTTCGATGATAATACTACATTTACTCCGCAAACCTTCCCGAATCAAATGATGATGCACTGCCCCTTGCGCCAATAAAGACGGCATCGGCGCGTTCAAAATATCACTTTCGCGGTCGCTCAACACCAATATATTAGAACCATTCCGTACCGCCGATTCCGCTTCCGCACAAAGCCGTTGAAGCGCATATTTCAATTTGCCTTTTTGCGCATCGGCTTCAAACGTAATATCAAGCGTCGTGGAAACAAAATACTTATGATTGATTTGTTTAATCTTTTCCAACTCCGAATTGCTCAAAACAGGCTGTTCCAAATGAATAAAACGCGACTGTTCTTCGCCCGCAATCAAGATATTGCCACATCCGCCCAATTTCATATTCAAAGACATAACCGCCCGTTCCCGAATCGGGTCAATCGGCGGATTGGTCACTTGGGCAAATAATTGTTTGAAATAATGGCTTAAATGTTGTGATTGTTTGGACAAAATCGCTAATGGCGTATCTACACCCATCGAACCGACGGGTTCATCGCCCGAAGCCGTCATCGGCGCGAGAATCAATTTCAAATCTTCCCGCGTGAAACCAAATAATTGTTGCTTTTCCAACAAATATTTTTCCGTTTCTTGATACACGCCATTTTCCGCAGGCACCCGCAATTGGTCTAACGTTACTTTATTTTCAGCCAACCATTTTTTATAGGTCTGATTTTGGCAAACCACGTTTTTCACTTCCTCATCCCCAATAATTTTATGTTGGTCTAAATCCGCAATCAACATTTTACCGGGTTGCAAACGCCCTTTGAACACAATTTTTGATGGGTCTATCGGCAAAGCACCCGCTTCCGAAGCCGCAATCAATACATTATCGTCCGTGATTTGATACCGCAAAGGACGCAAACCATTCCTATCCAACATCGCTCCGACGACGATGCCATCTGAAAAACAAACCGCCGCAGGTCCATCCCAAGGCTCCATCATCGTCTCATGGTATTCATAAAACGATTTTTTATAATCCGACATTTGCGCATCCTGCTGCCATGCTTCTGGAATCATCATCATCAAAGCATGCGGCAGCGAACGACCATTCATAATCAGAAACTCTAATACATTATCAAAATTCGCAGAATCCGACAATGCCTGCCCACAAACAGGATACAATTTTTGCAATTCGTCCTCGCTAAAAACATTGGAACGCATGAGCGATTCCTTCGATTTCCACCAATTAATATTGCCCGTGATGGTATTGATTTCGCCATTGTGCGCGATGTAGCGGAACGGTTGAGCCAATTTCCATTTTGGAAAAGTATTCGTCGAGAACCGAGAATGAATTAAAGCAATCGCCGAAGTCAAGGTTTCATCGTGCAAATCGTGGAAATAAGGACGAACTTGATGCGTCGTCAACTGCCCTTTATACAAAACTGTTTTATACGAAAAAGACGCGATATAAAAACTATCTGCCGTTTCTGGATACGTTTGATGAATTTTATGCGTCGAATACTTCCTCAAAACAAATAATTTCCTTTCTAACTCAATTTTAACCCAATTTTTATCTTTTGGCTGGAAAAAAACATGCT
>JBDKKX010000507.1:0-4292 GCA_039795795.1 Bacteroidota bacterium
AAATGTTTTTGCGTCCGCGCCGCTTTGGAAAGAGTTTGTTTACTTCCATGTTGGAGTGTTATTATGGAATTCAATATAAAGATGATTTTAAATCACTATTTGGCAAATATTATATTGGTCAAAACCCCACTCCTTTTGCAAATCAATATATGATATTGCGTTTCGACTTTTCAGGCATCAATACGACGAGTGAAGAAAGAACCTTTGACGGATTTATAGGCAGTGTTATTGAAGGCGTGAATTCTTTTTTTTCGACCTATCCCAATGTCTTTTCCAAAGAAAGTCGCAAGGAAATCCTGGAGCGTAAAGATCCAAATACAATGATTCAATCTTTTATTTCGGCATACCGAAGCAATCGATTGAAAAATAATATTTATGTATTAATCGATGAATATGACCAATTTGCAAATGAATTACTGTCTTTTAACCTTCCTTTTTTTGGGAAGTCGGTCATGGAGAATGGTTTTGTGCGCAAATTCTACGAGCAACTTAAAAGAGCCACATCCGACAGTACGGTGGAACGCATTTTTATCACAGGGGTCTCGCCGTTAACGGTGGATAGCATGACAAGTGGTTTTAATATTGCGACGAATCTGACCATTGTTCCGACTTTTTATGAGATGATGGGATTTACCGAAACAGAGGTTGTCAACCTTTTGATAAAAATAGAAGTCCCTGAAAATCAATTGGTTACAGTCTTACAAGATATCAAAATGTGGTATGATGGTTATTTATTTGGTCGGTATCATACCGAACATTTGTATAATCCGAATATGGTTTTATACTTTGCCCAAGAGTATCAAAAGTTAAAAAGGTATCCCGCGCTTCTGTTGGATGCGAATATTGCTTCGGATCATGTTATAATACGAAATTCATTCAATATTAAAGGCAATACCGAACAATTTGCAAAAGTCTTGAAATTATTAACCGAAGTCGGGGGGATTGATAGTCGGTTAGTGCCGATGTTTAATTTGGAACGGGCTTTCGGAACGGAAGATTTAGTCAGTTTGCTTTTTTACATGGGTTTTTTGACGATTCAATATGAAGAGTTGGGCAGTTATTACTTTACGTTTCCGAATTATGTGATTCGCAAATTATATAACAATTATTTTTTAGAAGTCGTTTCTCAACAAGCGGATTTACCAATTGACAATTCGGATGTCAATGAAGCAATCAAAGCCATCGCCAGAGATGGCAATCCCATGCTGTTTTTTAAACAAGTCGAACAAATTGTTTTGCGCATGTCACCGAAGGATATTGGACATTTTAATGAAAATAGCCTTAAAGCAATCGTAGTCAGTTTATTACACCAGCAAAATTTTTATTATGTTCATACGGAATATGAATCGGATTGGACGTTTATGGATGTTTTTTTGGAACCCATTCGAGGTTATAAAGTCAATTTTGAGGTGGCGATGGAATTGAAATATGCGTTAAAAGGCGGGCGTGTCGCAACCGATACGCTTTTCAAAACAGCAGCCACTCAATTAAGAGGCTATTTAGCCTCTGAAAAATTTAAGGATAGAATCGCCATCAAATCGTATGTGGTTGTGGTCGTTGGAAATAAAGTGCATTTCAAACCTTTAGAACTAATCAAATGAATTGGAATTTTTTGAAACAAACTAATTGGTATATTAAGGATAAAAAGGATATTTTCACTATAAACATCCTTTTCATCCTTAATATTCCAAGCATTCTATTTCAAACAACGCACTATAACACGTTGATAACGAGTCAGTTGTGGCGTTCCACCATCGGTCACTTCGAGGATAAGGTGAATCGTTTCGCCCATTTTAATATCTGTCGGCATTTTAAAAAATGCTTTGGATTGATTGGATTTTTGAACGACAATTTGCCCTTTATACGTTCCTGCTTCTTGATATTGCCACCAACGATACGTCAATGTATTGTTATCAGCGTCGGTTGCTTGACCACTTAATTTCACTTTTTGATTGGGTTTAGCATCCAAAAGGTTGGAATGATTGAGTTTTACGCTTGGTGCATGATTTGCATGCGTAAAATCTTGGATACACCAATCCGCCCGCACCGCAAAATCGTTTTGCAAAGCCGTTAACCAACGAATTTGAGGATAAGCCATATCCATTTTTTTAGTAAACGGGTTCAAATCGGCAACATCTTCGCCATCTTCCCAGCGCGTTGGATTGGTTTTCGACACTTTCAATCTGCCACCCCAACCGCCAAAATGTGGATTCGCCAGATTGTCTAAACCGACATCTATCAAATGCAAAAACGCGGGCGAATCACCTTCCGACAAAAAATCATATTGGTTAAAACTGCCCCATTGACCATTTTTTATTTTGGACAAATCGCCATGAATATGTTCATCGTCGCCTTCCTGCTTTTGCCCGTCGCCATAACTGTAATACATTTTGGTCAATGCACCATGATTATTAATAATATTTTCCCCCATAAATTTGCCTTCTAATAAATAATGCAATTCAGGCGAAACGGCTTTTTTCCAAGGATAGGCAAAACACCAAAATTGATGTGAATTATAATAAACTTTAACATCTTTCCAATGGACGGACACGTATTTACGATAGGTTGCATCTTGGTCAAGGATGGCGTAGATGATGGCTTTATCACATACTTTTTTGTAAATTTTAGTCCATTCGGGCGTGTTTTTATACTGATTTTCGATGGAAAGCAAAGCCCGCGCAATCGTATTGGTGCCGCCCCAAACTTGCAAATAAATCGGTTCAAGATTATCATCCAACAATTTATTTTTAATGAAATCAGAACCTTCGGTATCTTTGTCCATTTCGCCTTCAAAATCAATATTGCCGACTTTGATGAGGCTGCGCAAGGCAGAGGCTGTCGGAAAACCGTTGGCATGCGTACTCAATTTCGGATAAACTTGCTCATAAGCGGCAATCAAATCTTGCATCCAATGCACCCCAGGCCAGCGCAAACTGGTTTTTTCGCCATATAGTTTCTGAGTCATATCCATTTCCGACGTGAATTTCGTACCTTTGCCATCGCCTTTGTAGTGCCACATGGAACTGCTGTAAACCAGACCTTCGATATTAAATTCGTTGGAATACAGCAACATACGTATAAAAGAATCTACATCATCAATTTCACCATCCGTCGTAACGATGGTTCTCGGTTTATGCCCGAAGGCAATCAGTGGCATTAGAAAACAGAAAAGAATCAAAAAACGATTATTTTTCATCAGCATGGATTGGTTAATAAATTAGAAAATAATTTTTTCAAAAGTTTACGCGAATGTATAAAAACGCTTGTAATTTAGGACAAAATAACTTAATTTTTTTCGATTATTTTCTTTTATTTTCGATTATTTATTATTTTTGCAACGGAAACAAGAATATATGTTACCAAACCAAAGAAGAGAAAAGATTTTTGAAATGTTGAAGGAAGACGGTTCTGCAAAAGTGACCGAATTAGCCCGCATTTTCAAAGTCACGGAAGTCACGATTCGACAAGATTTGGAAAAATTGGAATTGGAAGGCTTGATTGTTAAAGAACATGGCGGCGCGTACCTCAAAAATGTAGCGGAACAGGTGAGTCAATTTTCCTTGATTCATCAAGATAATTTGGACAAAAAAGAGCGCATCGCTTTAAAATGTCTTGAATTTATTGAAAATGGGGATACGATTATCCTTGATTCGGGTTCGACGACGACCGAAATTGCTAAAAAACTGAAAGGTTTTAAGAATTTGAATTTGACGGTGATTACCAATGCTTTGAATATCGCACTTTTGCTCGGTAGCGAACCGACGATTGATGTGATTATGACGGGCGGCGAATTTAAACCGCCGACTTTGTCGTTGACGGGGCAAAAAGCAGCTGATTTTTTCAAAGGCTTGAATGTGCAGAAATTATTTTTAGCAACGGCGGGCATTTCCTTGAAATCGGGATTGACGTATCCAAGTATTAGTGATTTGGTGGTCAAAAAAGCGATGATTGATGCCGCAGATGTCACTTATTTGGTGGCAGATTCGACTAAAATTGGCAAAAGTGCTTTGGCGAGTCTGGGCGCGTTGTCGTTGATTGATTACATTATCACCGATGAAGGCATCGAAGAAAAGCATAAACAGGTGTTTAAAGATAACGAAATTGAATTAATTATTGCGATTTGAATTAGGGACACTTGGAATTAGGATTAAATGGTATTTTTTGGGATTAAATGGGATTGATTTTTGGGATTTAATCGGATTGAATCCCAAAAATCAATCGCATTTAATCCCAAAAAAATCCCATTTAATCCTAATTCCAACGTCCTACAATTCAAAAAAATATTAAATATG
>JBDKKX010000508.1:0-4289 GCA_039795795.1 Bacteroidota bacterium
ATAATCATCTTCATGAAAATCGTTACTTACATAAATATCTTGCCAACCATCGTTGTTCAAATCTGCTACCGAGATACCCAATCCATAGCACATTGCGGCTTGATAGATCCCTGCTTCTTTGCTAACGTCTTTAAATTTCCCATTATCGTTGCGATACAGATAATCGCCCGCTTCGTTATCTTTGAGCATTCGGGTATTTACACGGTCGTACGAACGAGAATTATGAACTGCATGATTGAGCAAATACATATCTAAATCTCCATCTTTGTCGAAATCGAAAAAAGCAGATTGTGTTGAAAAACCAGTAAAATCTAAGCCATATTCATTCGATTTTTCAGTAAATGTTAAATCACCGTTATTGATATAAAGCTCATTAGAGCCTTCTAGCCCTTTATAATTTCCAACGGCACAAACATATATATCGAGCAGACCATCGCCATTGACATCTGCCATAGTAACACCTGTTTTCCAGTCAGAAAATCCTTCGATTCCAGCTTTTGTCGAAATATCTTCAAATTGTGGCGAACCATCTTTTACACCTTTATTTAAGTAAAGTTTGCTTTTCCCTTGATTTGAGACAAAAAATAAATCTGTAAATCCATCATTATTGATATCTCCCGCAGCAACGCCACCACCGTTATAAAAATAAAGATAGTCGAGAATATTGAAGTCTTTTGATTCCTTGATTTGGTTTACAAAATCAATTTTTGTTTGTTCGGGAGAAAGTTTTTTAAATAAAGCCACATCCTCATTCCCTTTTCCAAATTTACAAGAGCTAATAACCAGTGTTGAAATTGTAACAATGCTTAAAAATTTAACTATTGATTTCATATTATTTTACTTTTTAAAACTAAATACTTGTGCTTTATCATTATTTTTTGCCAACACTACTACCTCTTGATTTGCACCGGCTTTTAATTTATACATTTTTCGTACTTGTCCGATTGTTTTAAATCCAGAATCTTTTGATTTCTTTACTTCAAAAGCTCCTTTTCCTTTGCCTTTTAAAAACAAACCATAATTGGCGTCAAAACGACCCCATTCGGGCAAAACATCGTAGAAGTTTCCTGCTAACAAAATATCTAAAATACCATCTTTGTCAAAATCGCCAGTTTCGATTGCCCCAATACGAGAATACTGAGCCTCAACAGGCAATGCTTTTATTTCAAAATTGCCTTTTCCGTCGTTTATCAAGATTATTGATTTGGTGATTGTGATTTTTTTCTCCACGCAATCTTTCATTTGTTCAGGCGAAAACATATCTGTTATGCTCTGATTGGCATAATCAACATATTTTACGTACTTCTTTTTTATCATTGGCAAAGCTCGTTGTAATTCACCTTTCAAAACCATTGGATAAGTTTTGCCATCTTCTGTTAGGCAAGAAATAATTTGTTCAATCGTGCCGTTGTTGTCAAAATCTTTGACGTGAAGAAAAGCTGGATTTTCGGGCGAAACTTTAAGTTTTGTATTGTCACCTATATTTCCAACAATGAAATCTATATCTCCGTCACCATCAATATCAGCAGGTTTAATACAATTCCATAATCCTTCCGAATTTTTGATTTTATTGCTCAACGTCATTTTTCTACCTTTATCATTCTTGAAAACTACGATTTGTCCCCAATCTTGTGTTACAATCAAATCTGTAAATCCATCTTTGTCAATATCGCTCCATTCGGCATCGGTTATCATTCCTAAATCTAGTATTTCAGGCATGAATCTTTTTGACTGATTTTTGAAATTTCCTGTTCCATCATTGATGTAGAAATTACTACTTGGATTTAAACCATATTTCCCCGAAATCATTCTTGAGCCAACAAATAAATCTTGGTCTCCATCATTATCAAAATCGGCAGCCGAAACGCAAGAGCCATTCTCAAAGATTGAAGGAAAACGAATATCACGTGTAAAATTCCCTTTTCCGTCATTGAGATATAGCAAATCGTGAAGTTCTGGGGCATTTTCAATAAATTCATTACTCCCCGTTACTATAAACAAGTCGAGGTCATTATCTTTGTCTGCATCAAAAAACAACGCATCTGTATTTTCGGTGGTTATATCCATCCCAAAATCAACTTGTTTAGATTCAACAAATTTTCCGTTTTTTTGCTGAATAAAAAGCTGTTTAACTTGCCCCGCTGCTCCACCTAAATAAAGGTCATCTAATCCGTCTCCGTTGACATCACCAACTGCCATTGCAGGGCCTTGAGTAGAATATTTTTGTTTTAAAAGTACATCACGGTCATAATCTTGAAAATTACTTTCTTGATGTGTGTAAGTAAGTGTATTTGCAGAAATATCGTTAAATATCGGTGCTATTGGAGCAAATTGTTGTTTGAAAACTTGGTCTGCATTTTTATAATCTAATGTAAGTGTTTGGTCAGTTTTTACATTTTTTATCACTTGCATTTTATCATCTGTCCAAATAATTTTCAAAGAATCAATGGTTGATTTATCTCCCAAACCGAATACCATTTGGTGGTCACTCGAAGATTGAAAACCACGATTCGGCATTTGTTGTAAAAGTTTGGTTGTTCCTTGTTGATAAACCGTGATTTTTGCCCCAATTCCATTTAAGTTTTTGGCTGTTCCTTTTAGCTTTACAGTCAAGAAATGATTTTTAGTTTTCTCATTTGTTTTATTTCTAAAAACCGAAAGAGGAGCGTTTACGTTGTTTACTACCAAATCAAGGTCCCCATCGTTATCTAAATCTCCATAAGCTGAGCCATTTGAAAACCCTGGCCCTTCTAAACCCCAATTTTTTGCTTGATTAGAAAAATTCAAATCACCTGTATTTTTGAAGGCATAGTTTGGAATCGGCTTTGAAGAAATTTTGTCAATAAATTCTTTAGCATTAAACTTTTTGCCTTCAAGCATTTGTTGCATTGTGTTACGGTCGCCCAGAAATTCTACAAAATCTTGGTCAGTTAAATCTTTTGCAATACCGTTTGCTACAAAAATATCTTTTAATCCGTCATTATCGACATCAAAAATTAAAGCTCCCCAACTCCAGTCAGTGGCATGTACGCCAGCCAATTGCCCAACTTCGCTAAACGAGCCATCACCATTATTTAGATGAAGGTTGTTTCTCATGTATTGGTGCCAAAAACCTTGCTTTAACTTTAAATCGACCAAATTGTACCCTTCAAAAACACTCGTCGTTTTTAATCGACGGTCATCTCCTGGTAACATATCGGTTACAAAAATATCTAAATTGCCATCGTTATTAATATCTGCAATGTCAGCACCCATTGAACTAAGGCTAGTATGAGGCATTTCGTTTTCAAGGTCCTCTTTGAATGTTCCGTTTTTCTGATTAATGTACAGATAATCTCTTTCGTAGAAATCGTTTGAGATATAAATATCTGGCCAATTGTCGTTGTTTACATCACCGATTGTGATGCCAAGTCCAAAGCCAATTAAGCTACCGTAGATACCAGCTTCTTCAGATACATCTGTAAATTTTATATCGGTTTCGTTGGGACTGTCATTTCTAAATAATTTATCTCCCCCCAATTTATCTCGCTCATTTCTTAGGTTCATATAACCTAATTTATCAATCGGAGTGAAACTATTATTAAGCAAGTACATATCTAAATCACCGTCACGGTCATAATCGAAAAATGCGGCATGAGTTGAAAACCCACCATCTTCAAGTCCCGCTTCTTTAGCTTGTTCTTTAAAAGATGGAACACCATCTTTTATGCCTTTATTGATGTACAATTGATTGCCTCTTTGGTCTCTACTTCCCGAGTTACAAACATAAATGTCCATCAATCCATCGCCGTTTACATCAGCAAAAGTGACACCAGTTGACCAGAATTTTTTACCAACAATGCCCGCTTTTACAGTGATGTCTTCAAATTGAAAAGATGACCCTTCTTTTTTGCCTTTGTTGAGATATAACTTGTTATCTTCAAAATTTGAAGTCACAAAAATATCTGAAAAACCGTCGTTATTTACGTCGCCAATAGCAACCCCGCCACCATTGTAGAAATTTCGGTAGTTAAAAATGTTGAACTCTTTTTTTTCGAGACTTCTGTTTACAAAATCTATTCCTGTTTGTGATGCGGGTAAAGACTCAAATAATGTTTCTTGTGATTCTTTGCAGGAAAGTGTAAGAAAAATGCAAGAGATAGCCCAAAGTATCTTTTTCATCAATTATAGGTTAAAGTAATTATACCACAAAGATATTATTGTTTGATGGTTTAAAAAAATAAAAAGGCAGAACCGTTAGGAACTGCCTTTTTATTAAGAAACTAAATATTAATACCCAGGATTTTGTT
>JBDKKX010000509.1:0-4287 GCA_039795795.1 Bacteroidota bacterium
TACACACGTCCGTGTGTATCTACATCGTTCTCCTTTTGAAACCTTCCACAAAATTTGTCAGAGAACCAAAATTTTCTTTCGTTCAACCTGCATTTTTATTTAAAATATTTAACTTTTTTTAAACATTTTTGTTTTAAAAAATAGTGTCCTCTACCCTATTGCCCATACAAAAACTCAAAAAGCAGGAACGTTTTTAACCGTTTCTTTGTTAAATATGAAGGAATGACATATATTTTACGATTTAAATGCGTATGAAAAAGCTGCAACAGATTTTAAAAAGCGTCCAAAACCGAATTGCGAATTGGAATTTGGACGAAACCCATCGAAAAACGATTCAAAAATCCCTAAAAGACTATTTGGATGGATTAGAGGAGCATCATGTAACCGAAATTGAAAGGCTCCTTCAAAAAGAAGTTGCTGAGCCGACTCAGCAAACCGCTCTTAAAAACATCATTCGACAAAGTTTTTTGAAGGCAGGCAACGATATTCACATCGGTGACACGATTCATCAAACGGTGTACATACAGTTCGGGGCGGTGGAAACGCCCGTGAACCGATATTTGTCGTATGGCTTTGAACATCAGTTGCCGAATCAGTTTTTTTTAAAACGCCCCTTGCTCTTGGCGGATTTGCGCAATCGGTTGAGGGAGCATTTGCAAGTCGTGGTAACGGGGCAAGCGGGCATTGGCAAAACGGTTTTGGCGCAATTGTATATTCAAGAGTACGGGTTGGAATATGATTTTATCGCATGGATTCCGATTTCGACGCATTGGATAGATGCTTTGGTTGCGGGATTTAAATCTTCTCCAGACTTGATGAGGGAGATGAATGGCATTAGCGAACACGCGAAACACTTGAAGTTATCCGAATCGGAGCATCGGTATCGGCTTGCGCGTCATATTCTGGCTTATTGTGCGGGTTTGGCGGGGCGCAAATTGTTCATCTGGGAGGGCGTGACGGCGGCAAAGGCACTTTTGGAATCCAATTGGGAATGGGCGAAGATTCCAGATAGCCATTTTTTAATCACGGCGGAAACGGCGGATGGATTCTCTTTTTCCGTTTATGATTGTCCTCCGTTTGATAGGGCGGAAATAGAGGCTTTTGCGCAAGCCTTTGGTGCCAAAGCGGGTTGGAACAGGGATGTTTTGCAACAATTGGCGGCTCAAAACAAGGAATTATTAGAATGGACGCTTCGGGTCGCGCCCCAAGCCCAGCCCAAAAAATTGCAATTGTATCTTGATACCGTGCATAAAGGCTTAGCCTCTCGGTGGGAATCCACCGATTGGGTGCGATGGTTGGTGCAGCAAAATGACTTTTCCGCCGAACATTTGTGGGTGTTGTCGCAAGCGGCGGTGTTGCCGAGAGCGTTGTCGGTTGATTTGTGGTGTCCGGTGTTGGGCTTGGCGCATCGGGACTCTTTTCGGAATGAAAATGTGTATTATTCGCCCGATTTCCACTTTTTCAAACACCATGCGGACGGCAACCGCTATCGCAACGAGCCACAACGTTTTAAGTTTTTGAGTGCGATTTTGCAGGATTTGGCTGCCAAAGGTTGGATGCGGGAGCAAGGCAAATCCGCCAAAACGTATTCTATGAGTGCGTTTTTGAAAAAAAATTGGGTTAAAATCTATGGGATAGAGTGGTATTATGTCGCGGAGCAGGCAAAATCGTTGGAACTGAACTTTTTTCTCCAAGCCGAAGTGGGTTACGAACCCGAAACCCTGAACGTCAAAGCGCAATTGATTTTTGAAGAGCACTTGGCGCGGTTTCTAAAAGGGGTGAAAATGCAAAATGTCGAAGCGTATCGGTCTTTGCTGTCGAAACAGATTGTTGTTTTGAAAACGGATTATTATCAAAATCTGGAAGCGATTGGGAATGGCTTGGATGAATTATTGGATTTGCAGGAAGAAGCATTGGGCGAGGATTACCCTATAACTTGTGATACTCGATATGAATTAGCAGAATATTATTTTGATAAAAAACTTTATGACAAAGCAATGTTGTCCTATCAATATAACCTTTCCATTTGGAAATCACTTCGACATAGACAGAATGAGGCAGCAACCTTGGATTGGATTGGCACAATACATGTAAAAAAAGGAGAAAAGGATGCTGCTATGTGTGCTTTTGAAGACAGTTTGAATATTGTAAGGGAAATCAAATATCGTCAAGGGGAAGCAGATATATTGTATGCGATTGGAAAACTTTATGCTTCAAATGGGGAAAACGATGCGGCTATGTGTGCTTTGGAAGAAAGTTTGAAAATTGCAAGGGAAATTAAATATCGTCAAGTAGAAGCGGTTACATTGCATGTGATTGGAAAACTTTATGCTTCAAACGGGAAAAAGGAGGTGGCTATGCGTGCTTTTGAAGAAAGTTTGAAAATTAATAGAGAAATCAAAAATCGTCAAGGGGAAGCGGTTATATTGAATGAGATTGGAAAACTTTATGCTTCAAATGGGGAAAACGATGCGGCTATGTGTGCTTTTAAAGACAGTTTGAATATTGCAAGGGGAATTAAAAATCGTCAAGGGGAAGCAGTTACATTGCATGAGATTGGAAAACTTTATGCTTCAAACGAGGAAAAGGATGCGGCTATGGATGCTTTGGAAAAAAGTTTGAAAATTGAAAGGGAAATCAAAAATCGTGAAGGGGAGGCTGTTACATTGCATGAGATTGGAAAACTTTATGCTTCAAATGGGGAAAATGATGCGGCTATGTGTGCTTTTGAAGACAGTTTGGAAATTGAGAGGGAAATCAAAAATCGTCAAGGGGAAGCGGTTATATTGCATGAGATTGGAAAACTTTATGCTTCAAACGGGGAAAAAGATGCGGCTATGTGCGCTTTGGAAGAAAGTTTGGAAATTGAAAGGAAAATAAAAAATCGTCAAGGGGAAGCAATTATATTGTATGAGATTGGAAAACTTTATGCTTCAAACGGGGAAAAGGAGGCTACTATGCGTGCTTTAGAAGAAAGTTTGAAAATATTAAGGGAAATTGGTGACAAAGAAATTGAAACTATTGTATTAAAATCAATTGAAAAATTAAAATCATGAATCGAAAATTATTAGCAATTATCGAAATATTATTTTATATTTTTTGCATTTACATCTGTTTAGTTTGGGCGAAATGGCTGCCGCGCCCGACTTGGTTGCAAGAAGATGTAGAACCCGTTTATTCCGTCATCACGGCGATAGGCTTGTTTGTGTGCGGCGTGTGGCGGCTGCGAACCGCCAAAACGGATACGCCTGCTTCTGAAAAAAACATTGCCAAAGGCAAAATAAATGCTAAAAAAGGCATTCACATCGGCGATACAGTTGTCCCGACAACGCCCGAAAATTATAACCGAAAAAATAGTTTCGAAGGCGAAGCGACAACCGAAGGCGACTTCCATTTGGGCGATGGCAAATAAATAAAAAGAGAGAGAATTCATAAAAAATGGATTTAAAATCATTTACCATGTCAAAGATTGAAAAAGCAAAAGCATTTTTTTTACAAATGCTGCCCCCAAGCCCCCATTTTCTACAAACCCCCATTGCCTTTCAACAAGAAACCTTAAAATGGGCGGGCGATTGGTTATGGAAAAACGAGGCGACTTTGGAGCAACTGCTTCAAGCGCGCCAAACCACCGAATCCCTAAAAAGGGCTCTTTTGGAAGCTCGATTAGCCGTTTTGAAACCCAATAGTACCTTTTGGCGCGAATTGGAAACCAAAATGGCGACTTTGGAACCACAAAAAGGAGCCGTTAAGAATGTGGTCGGCGTAAATGCCGAAATTGAAGCACAAGGCAATGTCACCGTGGGCGACATCGGCACGACTCCTGCAAACGGTTTGCAGCCCAAAAATATCGTGGAGGGCAAAATCAAAGCAGGCGGGATGGTGCAAATTGGCGACCAAGTGACCACTCATTATCATTACACGGTGCCGCAGGAAGCCCCTGCATCGCCTCCCAGCAAACCTCAGAAACACCAACTTCAACAATGGTTAGCCAAAGAAAAAACGGAAGCAGTGATTAATGGCTTGCTAACTATTTTTGAAAAGGGCAGCGAAACCGAATATAATATGATTTTACTGCTGTCGGGGCGTTTTCACCGCATTAAAAAACAAGTAGATAAAGGGATTGTCAAAGGCTCGGATGCGGACATCACGCTCAATCAAATCCATGATGCTTTAACTCATCTGATAGATGCGCTTTGAAGGAAACCCCTTGTTGAATTGGAACGCGGAGGACACGGATTTTACAGATTACACGGATTTTTTTTGAATTTATGCTGAAAACCCAGCATA
>JBDKKX010000510.1:0-4283 GCA_039795795.1 Bacteroidota bacterium
AATCTGTTCAATCTGTGATGAAAAGTATTTTTGTCATGTACTGAGAATTTTTCATTACAATAGTTGCTCTGTTAACGATATAATTGAGAAAAACAAATCAATAATTTGCAATTATAATTTTAGGTGCTTGGACAAATTAAAATGATACGAACTAAAATGATTTAAAATATTGATTATCAAATAGTTATAACTTGACGCAAGTTTGCAACTTGCGTCAAGTTGTACGTTTAATTTTGTCTAATGACTTAAAGCAAATTATAATATTGCAAAGATAGGTTTAACCGAACATTGATTGATATGCAAAATGACGCTATTAATATGCAAAATCAATCCTAAGGATTTCAGCATGAGCCATTCCAAAATCCAGAATCCGAAAGTTTGTAATTTTGGGGAAGCGATTCGATTGGCTTTGAATATAGAATATTTTTTGCATTATTTGTAAGCAGCAACATAAAAAATTGAAGTTAAAAACAAAGCCGTCCCCATTACAGGAACGGCTTTTAACTTCTTGCCTTTAAATGTATCTACAAATCTTAGGGTGCTACGCACCTTTTTTATTTTTCTTTGACTTCTGCACTTAGGTATGCAATAACCAATCCATCTTTTGCTTCATTCATAACTGCTTCAAATACACTGCCTTCGGATGGATTTGCATTCAAAATGAATTCCGCTAAGGGGTCTTCAATGTATTTTTGAATCGCTCTATGCAATGGACGTGCGCCAAATTGTGGGTCAAAACCTTTATCTGCCACAAAATCTTTTGCCTCAGCACTTAATCGCAATTCGTAATTCATAGTTTTCAACCGTTTGTACAAATCGCGCAACGCAACATCAATGATTTTGTGAATGTCTTCGCTGCCTAAACTATTGAAAACGACCACATCATCAATCCGATTCAAGAATTCTGGAGAGAACGTGCGACGTAACGCATTCTGTATCACTGCTTTACCAGAATCGCCTTCTTGTTCTTGGCGCGCTTGCGTGGAAAATCCAACGCCTTGACCAAAATCCTTCAATTGACGTGCGCCAATATTAGAAGTCATTATAATCAATGTATTTTTGAAATCCACTTTCCGCCCCATACCGTCGGTTAATTGTCCGTCATCCAAAACTTGCAACAAAATGTTATAAACATCAGGATGCGCTTTTTCGATTTCGTCCAATAAAACCACACTATACGGTTTGCGACGCACTTTTTCCGTCAATTGACCGCCTTCTTCATAACCAACGTAGCCTGGAGGCGCGCCAATCAAGCGGCTCACACTGAATTTTTCCATATATTCCGACATGTCAATCCGAATCAACGAATCATCACTATCAAACATATATCGAGCCAAAGCTTTCGCTAATTCCGTTTTTCCAACCCCTGTCGGTCCTAAAAAGATGAATGAACCAATTGGTTTTTTCGGGTCTTTCAAACCCACCCGATTCCGTTGAATCGCTTTCGTGATTTTAACAATCGCTTCATCTTGACCAATGACCATTTTGCGCATGTCGTCCGTCATGTGAACCAACTTATTGCTTTCCGTCTGACCGACTTTGCGAACAGGAATGCCCGTCATCATCGCCACCACTTCTGCAATATCGTCTTCCGTAACAGGGTATCTACGTGTTTTCGATTCCTCTTCCCACTCCAATTTCTGTTGTTCCAATTGACGCGTTAACTTGCCTTCGTCGTCGCGAAGGTCTGCTGCGCGCTCATATTGTTGATTTTTGACCGCTTGATTTTTCAATTCTTTAAGGTCTTCAATCTTTTTCTCCATTTCTTCAATGTGTTTCGGCACTTGAATATTCTTCAAATGCACCCGCGCACCGACTTCATCCAACACGTCAATCGCTTTATCGGGCAAAAAACGGTCTGTAATATAACGACTGCTCAATGTTACACACGCTTTAATCGCTTCTTTGGAATAATTCACATTGTGGAATTCTTCATATTTCGGACGAATATTGTCCAAAATGTGGATACAATCGTCAATGCTTGGTGGTTCCACCAATACTTTTTGAAAACGACGGTCTAAAGCACCATCTTTCTCAATATATTGACGATATTCATCCAACGTCGAAGCACCAATGCACTGTAATTCGCCCCTTGCCAAAGCAGGTTTGAAAATATTGGACGCATCCAACGAACCAGTCGCACCACCCGCGCCCACAATCGTATGAATTTCGTCAATAAACAAAATCACATCCCGACTTTTTTCGAGTTCGTTCATAATCGCCTTCATCCGTTCCTCGAACTGACCGCGATATTTCGTCCCAGCGACCAACGCCGCCAAATCCAACATCACCAATCGTTTATTAAACAAAGTGCGAGAAACCTTTTTTTGAATGATGCGCAATGCCAAACCTTCCACAATCGCGGTTTTACCAACGCCCGGTTCTCCAATCAGAATCGGATTATTCTTCTTGCGGCGACTCAAAATCTGAGAAACCCGCTCAATTTCCACTTCCCGACCAATAATTGGGTCTAATTTACCTTCTTCGGCGAGTTTGGTGACATCGCGCCCGAAATTATCCAACACAGGCGTTCGAGATTTTGCCCCCGTTTGCCCTTTGCGTTGGAAACGACTTTCTTCATCGTCATCGTTGTAGCGGTCGTCCTCATTGCCCGACGCTTGATTAAAAATATTAGGAGCAGGCGCGTCTTGAAAATCGCGTTCTTGGCGCACAAATTCAAGTTCCGCCTTAAAAATATCGTAATCCACATCATAATGATGCATCAAACGTCCGACCGTCGTATCTTTGGATTTGAGTAGAGAAAGCATCAAATGCTCGGCATTGACCTCATCGCAACGCAAAGCGCGCGCCTCTAACATCGTGATTTTCAATACTTTCTCGGCTTGCGAGTTCAGATTGATATTGCCCACATTGAGGTTGGAACTCGGTCCACTATATCGCTGAATGTTTTGTTCCACATTACGGCGCAAATCGTCCAGATTGACTTCCAAAGACCCTAACACCTTAATGGCAAGGTTATCTTTATCCAGCATCAACCCCAACAGCAGATGCTCTGTCCCGATATAATCGTGTCCCAAGCGAACCGCTTCGTTTCTGCTTAAATTCAGAATTTGTTTGACGCGGCTTGAAAATTTTCTATTCATTTTTGGTGTACGGTTTAAACTTGGCAAAAATCCGGGTGAACCGATTTATAAGTATTGACAAAATATGCAAAAATTCGGATGCGCGAAATAGATGCTTGGAAAAATCGCCCAAATGTAATAATTATTTGGATATTCCAATCTTTTACCGAAAAATTGTACCATTTTCCATTTTCGGTAACATTGTCACATTCGACGCATTTTTGCGGGTTTAAAACAGACATGTTTGCAGGCTGTTCCTTATAAACAACGCAGTTGAAATTTTGTTTTATAAAATATGTTATCGTCGTTTTTGGTTGCCGTCACATATCGGGTTGAATGTATGCCGTTTTTCGATATTCACAAAAAAAATTTTAATTTTTTTTTCGACAGAACCTCATTTTACTTCCTTTATACGAAATGGCTGGATAATTAGTTTCAAACTATAATTTATATTTAAACGTAAAAATGGATTTAACAATACTTTATACATTACTTTTTTTGTGTTAAAATTTTAAATTAAAAAGGCAAACATTTCTCTTTTGAATCGATGCTGCCTTTCTTCTTTTTCCATGAAAAACTTTCCTTCAAAATTATATATTTCTGACAATCCTTTTTACATTTGTCACACATTTTTATTTAATTGATAGGATTAACGAACATCGGTTTAAAAACAACATCTTGAGATGAAATATTCAGTTGACAAACAGGAAAAATATGCTGTTTTCACGCTCCACGAGGAGAATCTCAATTCGAGATTAGCTCCAAATTTGCGCAGCGAGTTTTATAAATTGCACAATGAGGAAATTCAAAATGTAATTTTGGATTTATCGGACGTGAAATACGTGGATTCGTCGGGGTTGAGTGCCATTTTGTCAGGCAGACGGGCTTGGGAAGACTTCGGTTCGTTCATTGTGACAGGTGTGAAAAGCCCGCACGTTAAGAAATTGATTGAAATTTCTAAATTGGATGCTATCTTGACGATAATTCCGACGGTGGAAGAAGCCATTGAATTTGTGTTCATGGAGGAAATTGAACGCCAATTGAATGATGAAGAATAATATCGTTTCGGTTTTGGAAAATTGAGATACAATGTGACAAAAATACTTTTCGGCACAGATTGAACTGATTCCACGAGATTTCACAGATTTTTTTTGGTTTTCAATGCTTAAAATCCAAAAAAAATCTGTGAAATCTCGTGGA